>NZ_CEYOSI010000004.1:0-37884 GCF_982879505.1 Candidatus Desulfolinea nitratireducens | reverse complement strand
GTGGGCGCTACCGGACATACTACTGGCCCCCATCTTCATTTTGAAGTACGGGTTAGCGAGAATGATTTTTTCTACACCTACAACCCCGAGTTGTGGATCGCCCCTCCTCAGGGTTGGGGAGTATTGGCGGGCAGAGTGGTAGACGAGAAAGGTTCACCGCTCAATCATTATTTGCTTCGTGTAAGATCTTATGAGAGTGAGCAAATTCGCTGGGTTCGCTCTTATGGTCCACGAGTGGTCAACAGGGACGATTATTATCAAGAAAATCTTGTCCTGAGCAATCTTCCGGCAGGTTGGTATGAACTTCATATTGACAATGAGCGGGAGGAATATCAATATCAGATCCAGATTTTTCCTGGGCAGGTTAGTTATTTTACATTCAAGGGGTTGGAGGGGTTTGACTTTATTTTACCTGAAAATCCCGGTATGGAAGGGCTAACACCCTTACCGGATAATTAACCTTTTCGCGATCTAGCCGCACCACATTCAGACGGTAAAAACTTGACGGACTGAACATCTGTGCTATAATTATTTTTAATTGACAATCGACTATAGACTTTTGGAGAATGAAATGGCAAAAAGTAGAAAACACAACACAAAAAATGACGAGGCTCGCCAGGCAGTACTGGATAAAGCGCTTGGCGATATTATTAAACGGTATGGTGAAGGCTCAATCATGAAGCTTGGGGATGCGCATGGTCTGGAAACAGACGTGATCCCAACCGGCTCCCTTTCCCTCGATATTGCGCTTGGCGTTGGCGGGATCCCGCGAGGACGCATCACTGAAATTTATGGTCCTGAATCATCGGGGAAAACTACTATCTGTCAGCATATTGTCGCTGAAACACAAAAATTGGGCGGTATAGCAGCATTTATTGATATGGAACATGCCCTTGATCCCAGCTATGCACTTAAGTGCGGCGTGGATGTTGATAATCTGCTCATCTCTCAACCAGATACCGGCGAACAGGCCCTGGAAATTGCCGAAACATTGATTCGTTCTGGCGCCGTGGAAATCGTGGTGATCGACTCAGTTGCCGCCTTGATTCCTCGCTCGGAAATTGAGGGAGATATGGGCGATGCCACAATGGGTGTCCAAGCCCGCCTGATGTCGCAGGCCTTGCGCAAGCTTTCTGGAGCCATCCACCAAACAAAAACTGCGGTTATTTTCACCAACCAACTCCGCCAAAAGATCGGTGTGATGTTTGGCAATCCTGAAACAACCACCGGTGGGCAGGCACTCAAATTTTACGCATCTGTCCGGCTTGATGTGCGCCGCATCCAATCCATCAAGGTTGGGGCAGAAATTATTGGTAACCGTACCCGAGTGCGCGTGGTGAAGAACAAGGTCGCTCCGCCCTTCCAAAAAGCGGAATTTGATATTATGTACGATGAAGGCATCTCGAAGGTCGGTGATTTGCTTGATCTGGCAACAGAAGCAGATATCGTTACAAAACGCGGCTCCTTCTACTCCTACGGCGAAACCCGCCTCGGACAAGGTCGCGAGAACTCGAAAGAGTTCCTGCGCCAAAACCCCGACATGGGTGAAGAGATCGAAAACATAGTCCGCCAGCAGATGCTTGGTGAGGAGATGGTCGTCCTTGTTGATGAAGAGGTAGATGAAGAGATAGAGGTAGAGGTGGATAACCAGGTGGAAGAATAGGCATATTCATTTTATCCGTATAAAAAGAGCAGCCCGGTGTGGGCTGCTCTTTTCTATCCGGAATATATGCTAAAAAATGTCTATATCGCACCAAATATCATTTTACCGGTTCTTAATAATTATCTCGTTCGTATAGGGCAAGAAGAGTGGCGCGACTTCGCACCCAAAGCCAAAAGGTTTGGAGAAGCATCCCAACGCTGAAAGAGGCCAAGCCAACAAAAAGTCCTGTCGTTTTCCCCCAGGCTACACCGCCCCACAGCAATAATCCTGTCACAACAAGGAAAACAACCACGGCTTCTGAAATTCCCCGTGTTTTGCCACTGTTCAACAAAGCCCCCTGATACCAACTTTGGAGGGTATTCAAAGCAGGTAAGAGGATCCCAATCCAAAGTCCGGTGCGCGCAATTTCAGTCAATGAAGGCGAGAGAGCCGAAATATCCCGAAGCCAGAAGATGGAAAGCGGAGTAGCGGCGATAAGAAGCAAGGCAGCGGTCGTTGCTGTAGAGAGTATCCCGGCAAATCGGCGCAGAGATTTTGTGGAAAGAGATTCGTCCAAAAGAGCAACAACGACTTCATTGAAGGCAACTCCCATACTGCGTAACATAAAAATAAATCCGGAGACTATTGGCCAAACGGCCAGGGAATCCAGTGCCATTGGCATCCGACCGAGGGCTGCGCTGCCTATAGGTTGAATCAATAGCGTAAGAAGTGATGTCATCACCAGGGGGATATAAAAGGAGGCAAAGGCGCGGTAGTTAAGGGCAGGTTGAATATCGGGAGCAGGTTTAAGCTCCTCGCGCAGAACCGGCTGGACACGGAATCCGATATAAATCGCTTCGGCAGTCACTCCAGCAGCAACAGCGCTGGTTGCGACAATAATTCCAGGCAATTTGAGAATGTAGCCAATACTCAATACAAGAAAATCCATTCCTAAACGAACACCGGTCCCTACTCCAATGATATTGGAGTGACCAAAACGAATCATGACGCCCTGATTTAATCTGCGGTAGGCGATTGTCCACGTCCAGGGGGTCATGATGAGCAGGCCGATTCGGGCAGGTTCGATAATCTCCGAGGGCGCCCCAAGGAGACTTTCTGCGACGAAATAATAAAGGGGAGTGGCGGCAACGAGAAGGTGGAGGGCTGTCAATAATCCGCCAGCAAGGAGCATATAATTACGTAATTTTTGATAGGAAGCCCAATCTTTACTAAGTGCGGTGGAGGCGGCCAGAAGCATAATAACCGGAGCTTCGATAATCAGAGCAAGTGGAAAAACAATCCCACCGTAGGCAGCGAGGTTGATTTTTGGGTCAGCAAGGCGAGCCACAAAGGCGCTCAGAATGGGCATTTCCATGCCCATCAGAAGCCAACTTGCAGCCAGGGGCCACCAGACTGTGAATATTCGGCGTAAAGGCAGCGGGGAATTCTGTGCTGATGGGGTCATTCTAATTCACCTATATTTTCCGTTGGTAACATCAAAATTCCAGGGATTGCCAGTAGAGAAATTAGCGCACTCCAGAAAAATGCGGATTGTAAACCAATCGCATCTCCAGCCATGCCCACAAGCAACATGACCAAAGAGCGTAATAACGAAGACATTGTCAGGTAAATACCGTTCCCAACTGCGCGGTTATCTGGAAAATGATCCTGAACAAGTGCGAGCAATACTGGCCCAGAGGAGAGACTCGTAAATCCAAGAATAAGCAAAATCGGGATCAGCATCCAATCTGCGGAATACAAAAAAGCCAACATTAGCAAGGATGAAATAACTGTTATCCATAATAAAATGGATTTTCGTCCCAGGCGATCACTGAGAGAACCACTCATCAGTGCCCCGGCAACTCCAGCAATTTCTAATATGGAGAGTGAAGCTCCTGCCATCCAAAGACTGGCTCCGTTGAACCTCATATATATTGGCAAATAAGTCGTCATGCTGACGGCGAGGAACATACGAAAAAAAAGGGCAATGGCCAATGGCAAAAAGAGTGGGCGAATTTTGGGAACAATGCTCTGCAAACTACCTTTTTCTCGCATATTTACAGGTGTATCACGCAGACGCAAAAACAGGATCAGAGAAGTCCCCCAACCAAGCACCGCTACACGGAACAAACCATCAAACGACCAAAGAGAAACCGCCCATACTGCGATGATCGGTCCCAGCGTACGTCCCAGTTCACCACCAGCCATAAACCAGCTCATCCCTTTGCCAACGCGTTGACCTGAAACTCGGGCGATCATTGCCGGTGCTGGTGCATGGTAAGCGGCAACACTGATTCCAGTAATGAATAGTAATAAAGCCAGGGTGAAGTAATTAGGAGCCAACCCCATCGAACTCATTATGGTCGCTGTGACTGCGGGTGCAAGGATAACAAAAAAGCGCATGCTGAATTTATCCGCAAAATGACCAATAAGGGGATTCAGCACAGCCGGAATTTGCAGGAAGGCTGTCAATGAGCCAGCCAAAGTTAACGTTAGAGACAGTTTTTCAATAATTAGTGGTAATAAGGGTGCCAAAAAAGCGGAATATATGTCGTGAATAAAATGCCCCCCTGCGATTACAAGAACCTGTTCTCCTTGAAAGTTATTCTCTTCGCGGGGTGGTGCTTCAAGATAATCCTGCATATCTCTTTATCTCCTTGATGAAAAGCAGAACTATACCATGCGGAAGGATTATTGGTAAGCGCAAATTAGAATAAAATACAAGGGTCATTCATCTCATCACAAAGGGAAATTTCCCAGCATCTGATCTGGCGTCTCAGCAAAATTCAGCCAAATAATCGTCTTCTGCTCCTAACTTAAATCCCCAAACATTAGTTGAATTAATGGCGAAAAACTGCTTGCACAGCCCAAATGAACGTGCTATAATTTCAGGGTTCCCCAAATACCTTCACAATTATTCTAAGAAAGAATCCAAACAGCAATTCACCATCCATTTGGTTAACCCCTGATTTTATCTTGAAACTTGCCCTTTTTTTGTCAAAACAATTTTAAATATATGCCCATACAATTGGGGGGCATTGCTTTTCCCATTCCTACGTAGCAGAATTGAGACCAACCATGAAAACCATCCTTGAACTTGAAAAACTTCCTCTAATAGAATTGCGCGCCATAGCAAAAACGCATGAAATTTCGCGTGCCAACCGCCTAAAAAAAGAACGCCTTATTCTCGATATTCGACAAGCGGAAGCCGGGCAGGAAGGCCTCGAAATTCGCGGCGGTATTCTTGAGATCATGAGTGAAGGGATCGGTTTTTTGCGGGCGGATAACTATCGCATTAGCAATCAGGATATTTACGTCTCACAGGCACAATTGCGGAAATATAATTTACGCAATGGGGATATGGTAGTTGGGTTTGTACGTGAACCGCGCCAATCAGAGCGTCATTTCGGGCTGACCAAGGTGGATACCGTCAACGGTATTGACCCGGAAGAGGCTCGGCGCCGACCCAAATTTGAAAACCTTGTCCCGATTTTCCCTGATCGGCGCTTCGATCTTGAGCACGATCCGCGCGAGCTCGCAACCCGTCTGATAAACTTAATCGCCCCGATTGGTCGCGGTCAGAGAGGGTTGATTGTCTCGCCACCCAAAGCAGGCAAGACCACCATTCTCAAGAATATCGCCAACGCAATTTCACAAAAATACCCGGAAATTCATTTGATGGTCGCACTGATCGGCGAACGTCCCGAAGAAGTAACCGATATGGATCGTTCAGTAGACGCCGAAGTGATCGCATCCACATTTGATGAGCCGGTCACCTCCCACGTCCGCACGGCAGAAATTGCATTGGAGCGAGCCAAACGTCTTGTCGAGGTAGGACGCGATGTCGTAATCCTAATGGATTCGATTACACGCCTGGCCCGTGCCTATAACCTCGTCGTCAACCCCTCTGGCCGGACTCTCTCTGGTGGATTGGATCCTTCTGCCCTTTACCCGCCAAAACGCTTTTTCGGTGCCGCGCGTAATATTGAAGATGGTGGCTCATTGAGCATCATCGCCACCTGCCTGGTAGATACCGGGTCCCGTCTTGACGATGTGGTCTACGAGGAATTCAAGGGCACTGGCAATATGGAATTGCATCTCTCACGCCGCCTGCAAGAACGACGCATCTTCCCCGCCCTCGATATTGACCGCTCATCTACTCGCCGCGAAGATTTGCTGCTTGGACCTGACCTGCTCAAGCAAGTTTGGCTAATGCGCCGTATGTATATTCAAATGACCACACCCAAACCACAAGGGGCAGGAATGGCGCAGGGTGCGGCCATGGAAGCGATTATTCAACGTTTGCGGGATGCAAAAGACAACGAAGATTTCCTCGACTCATTAACCAAGGAAATTTAATTAAAACCGTATTCCATCTTCTTATGTCCTTTCTTAAAAATAATCTTTTTTCAATCCTGAGTTGGGTGCTCACATTTGTACTTGTCGCGGTTATCATCTTCATTGCCTATAACAATAAAGATGCCTTTGTAGAAACTGCGCCTCCCATCGTCAGTGAGGCAACAATTGCTCCTGAAACCAATCCTTCAATTGCGGCATTACCGGGCAGCGCTCCCACCCTGGGCGTCAACACCAACGCGATCAGACGCCAGATCACCCTAAAAACCCTCATCCCTGAAGACCGCCCAAACTACGAAGTGACCCACTACACCGTTGCACGTGGAGATTCCACGTTTAGCATTGCCACAGAAAATAATATCGAACCGGAAACCATCCTTTGGGCCAACTACGAAACCCTTGAAGATAGCCCAGATAGTTTACGCGTGGGGCAAGAGCTTAATATCCCCCCCGTAGATGGAATCTATCACCAATTGAAGGAAGCCGATACGATTGAAAGCATTGCAGCCGAATTTGAAGCCGACCCCAACGATATATTACACTGGCCCGGCAATAACGTAGACCTGACCAATCCGACCCTTAACGCCGGCGACTGGGTAATGATCCCCGGTGGATCACGTGAATTTATCCAATGGGTTATTCCGATTGAAGCAAGCGGAGATTCAGGCACATCTAATATTTCCAACAGTAGTTGTCCAGGTGGCGCGGTTGGCACAGGATATTTCATCTGGCCTGCAGACAACCATTACCTCACCGGCAACGATTTCTGGTCAGGACATCTTGCTATTGATATAGCCGCCAACACTGGCGCAGCGGTTTATGCCTCCGACAGCGGCGTGGTAACAATGGCACAGGGTGGCTATAATTACGGTTACGGCAATGTTGTGGCAATTGATCACGGCAATGGCTTTGCAACTCTTTATGCCCACTTAAGCAGCATTAACGCAGGTCGTTGCCAAAGCGTTTTCGCTGGTCAGCTTATCGGGCTCTCCGGCAATACAGGTAATTCCTTTGGCGCTCACCTTCATTTTGAGGTTCGTAATAACGGAGCTTTCCAAAATCCCTGGCGCTGGCTGCCTGCACCCTAGCCAGAAGCATATGTACGAAGTAAAACTCCTAACCGCCCTGCGAGACATCCCGTTGGGCGGTTTGCGCTATTTTGAGGAGGTCAGCTCAACCAACGATATTGCCCTTGCCTGGGCGCAGGAGGATGCGCGGGATTTTTCTCTCGTAATCGCCAATGAGCAAACGACAGGTCGCGGACGCGGCGGACGAGGTTGGCAAACACCGCCCGATTCCGCCCTTGCCCTGAGCCTGCTTCTTCTCCCAAAGAACCGCGAAAATCAAAATATCTCTCTCCTTACAGGACTCGGTGCCTTAGCCCTCGCCACCACCCTGGAGGAGAACTATGCACTAAAGCCTGAGATCAAATGGCCAAACGATATTCTGATCCACGGAAAAAAAGTGGCCGGAATACTTGTCGAGGTCAGTTGGATTGGCGATGTCGCAAAAGCGATCGTGTTGGGGATGGGCGTGAATATCCATGCCTCCGCAGTGCCGCCAGAGGGAGAATTGCATTTCCCCGCAACGAGCCTCGAAGAGGTTCTTGGCAAATCCGTAGACCGTGTTGAAGTTCTCCATGGGTTTTTGACCGCGCTCCTTAAATGGCGTCCGCTTTTGGGGAGGGAAGAAATGGTAGCTGCCTGGGGAGAGAAATTGGCTTTTCGCGGCAAGCAGGTTGAAATTACGGGGGGCGACGGGCAGGTCATCCACGGAAGGGTTTTAGGGCTAAATCAGGATGGCAGTTTGCACCTTGATACAGTTGAATCTATCCATTTTGGGGATGTTCATTTGCGTCCAACACAGTTATGATATACTCGAAAATACAAGTGAAGAGGTGATTTATGTTAGATAATTTGCGTGATGACGCCGATGCGTCACCTTTATACGAAGATGATGGATTGCCCGATTTTCTTGAAGTCGATATGGGGGGAAGAGATCGACGGACAAATGATTCTTCCGGTTTTTTAAAGCCGATTTTAGATTTATCCCCATTGCAGCGCTTTATAATTGCGGTCATGCTTTTTATGACTGTCTGTTTGATCGGATCGATGCTTTTGCTTGTAACACAGCGTTTGGCAATATTCTAATTAGTCTAAAGAAGAAAAGAGCCGCACCTTGATTGGTGCGGCTCTTTTTGGTTTAGGGGAAAAATAAGCTAAAGCAATTCCTTCTGCCCATCGTCCGGAGTATCGTTCTCGGTCTCTAAATCCACGCCAACTTGTTTCAAATCTTCAGCAGCGATACGTGCAACCGCAGCGACAGTATCACCCTCCTGCACGCGCATCAGATGAACACCTCGTGTTGCGCGCCCGGCTGTTTTCACATCTTTGACTTTCAAGCGGATTATCACTCCCCCTGTAGACATCAGGGTGAGATGATCCTCCTGTTGAACAACACGCGCCGCAACGATCTTTCCAACAATCGGAATGGCGTTCTTGTCAATGGTCAGGATGCCCTGTGTGCCGCGCCCCTTGGGGGAGTATTCATCAAGGCGGGTCTGTTTGCCAACCCCATTTTCAGTAACGGTCAGCAGCGTTGAATTTGGTTGGATAACATCCATGGTGGTCATCTTATCGCCCTTGGCAAGACGAATCCCGATCACACCCGCGGCCGGACGCCCCATTGAGCGGACCTGCTTCTCAGAATAACGCAAGGCCTTTCCCAACTCGGTGACAAGGATGATCTCATCATCACCACTGGTCAGTTTCGCCCAACCAAGTTTGTCATCACCGTTCAGGCCCATGGCAATTAAGCCGGAGGGACGGACTGACGCAAATTCAGAGAGGGCTACACGTTTTATGCGCCCGCCAAGAGTCGTTAAAGTACAAAAAGCTGCATTATTAAAATCGGGAACTGGAATCGCGGCGGTGATCCGCTCATCAGCATCGAGGGCCAGGATATTGACGACAGGGATACCCTTTCCGATTCGGCTTGCCTCGGGGATCTGATAGGTTTTCTCCGAGTAAACCTTTCCCTTGTCTGTGAAGAAGAGAATCGTATCCAATGTGCGGGCGGGAATCATCATCATGATTTCATCTTGATCCCGGGTGGTATGCCCCCTTACGCCGCGCCCTCCTCGTCCCTGGGTGCGGAAGGTTATGGCAACAACACGCTTGATATAACCACGCTCGGTAATCGTTACCAAAACAGCTTCATCTTCAACGAGATCTTCTTCATTGAGATCACCACTGGCATTTGCTGCAATCCGTGTACGCCGTTCGTCACCGTATTTTTCTGAGAGTTCTTGCAGATCTTCTTTGATGATCACCAAGATTTTTTTGGAATCAGCGAGCAACTCTTCGTAAAAGGCAATCTTTGCCATGATCTCTTTATGCTCTTCTTCGATTTTCCAGCGTTCCAACGCAGCCAAACGACGCAACTGCATATCGAGAATTGCCTGAGCCTGAATCTCGCTCAATTTGAAGCGAGTCATCAAATTACTTTTGGCTTCGTCTACATCTGCAGAGGATCGGATTGTCTCAATAACCGCATCAATATTGTCAAGAGCAATGATCAAACCATCTAAAATATGGGCACGGTCGCGGGCTTTCCTAAGATCGAATTCGGTGCGACGTGTGATAACTTCACGACGATGCTCAATGAAATGTTGCAGAGCACGCTTCAATGAAAGTAATTTTGGCTCATTATTCACCAGTGCCAGCATCTGTACACCAAAGGTGGATTGAAGCGTGGTGTATTTGTAAAGCTGGTTCAACACCTTTTTGGGCTGGGAGCCACGTTTGAGTTCGATCACAATACTCATCCCGGTTCTATCAGATTCATCGCGCAAATCAGAGATGGAGTCAATCTTTCCGCTGCGTGCCAGGGATGCAATTCGCTCGATAAGCGTAGTTTTGTTGATTTGATAAGGGATTTCAGTAACGACGATCTTATAGCGTCCGGTACGCATCTCCTCGACATGCGCCATTCCCCGCATCACAACACGACCTTTACCTGTGCTATATGCCTGGACAATTCCCTCCATCCCGACAATAATTCCGCCAGTCGGGAAATCGGGTCCGGGAATAAATTCCATTAACTTGTCAATCGCGATCTCGTCTATATCCTCATAATTATCGATCATATAAAGCAAAGCATTGGAAAGTTCGCCTAAATTATGTGGTGGGATATTGGTCGCCATACCAACAGCGATACCCGAAGAACCATTCAGCAGGAGATTCGGCAACCGGGAGGGTAAAACAGTTGGCTCCTGGAGAGAATCATCAAAGTTGGGGGCAAAATCAACGGTCTCTTTTTCAATATTAACGAGCATCTCTTCAGCAAGTTTACCCAGCCGCGCTTCGGTATAACGCATAGCAGCGGGAGAGTCTCCGTCGATCGAGCCAAAGTTTCCCTGTCCATCCACAAGCATATAACGGAGGGAGAAATCCTGCGCCATTCTCGCCATCGATTCGTAGACTGCCGAATCGCCATGGGGATGGTATTTCCCCAGGACTTCGCCGACAATACGGGCAGATTTCTTATGCGATCCCGTCGCGCGGATGCCCATATCGTGCATGGCATATAAGATACGCCGATGTACAGGTTTCAATCCGTCACGCGCATCTGGGAGCGCGCGTGCAACGATTACGCTCATTGCATAATCAAGATATGAGGAGCGCATTTCGTGATTAATATCAACCGGTTGAATATTGCCTGCTTCCATGGTATTTCCTTCTTGAAATATAATAAAAAAAACGCCATTTTACGTACTTCTGGCGGGAGAAATACTGCGCGAGAACCTGCCCTAATTATACCGCGAGACGCCCCTAAAATGTGCTCCAAATTAAATAAAAAAAGACCCATAAAAAACGGGTCTTTTTCTTGTGCCGAAGATGGGAGTCGAACCCATATGAGCATAAGCTCACTACGCCCTGAACGTAGCGCGTCTGCCAGTTCCGCCACTCCGGCTGGCGAAGAGTATTGTATCCGAAACGAGAGTTTTGTCAACCAAAGCCACAGCTCAGTCCAAACAAATTTGGGCTGAGCTGTGGCTTTATCAGACCAGGACAACTATTGAATAATTACCCCATACGTCCGGTAATATATGCTTCGGTCAATTCTTCCTTAGGACGGGTAAAAAGCTCTTTTGTGGGTGCAAATTCGATCAGCTCACCCAGCCAGAAGAGTCCGGTTGAATCGGAAACACGCGCAGCCTGCTGCATATTATGAGTAACGATGATAATGGTGTATTCCTTTTTCAATTCCGCGATCAAATCTTCTATGTGTCCCGTCGCGATGGGATCAAGAGCAGATGTTGATTCGTCCATCAGGATGACTTCAGGCTGCACCGCAATAACACGGGCAATACAAAGCCGCTGCTGTTGGCCCAGCGAAAGACCCATGGCCCCTTGTTTCAAGTCATCTTTGACATCGTTCCAGAGCGCAGCTTTACGCAGACTCTGCTCAACAGTTTCTTCAAGGGCAATTTTATTTTCAGAAAGACCGAGAACGCGGGGGCCAAAGGCGACATTATCAAAAATCGATTGGGGAAAAGGGTTGGGCGTCTGAAAAACCATCCCCACGCGTTGACGTAGCTCCACGACATCTGTTGATGGCGCGTAAATATTCTCGCCATGCAGGCGAATCTCCCCCTCCACATGCGTTCCAGAAATGGTATCGTTCATCCGGTTGAGACAACGCAAATAGGTCGATTTGCCACATCCGGAGGGGCCGATCAGGGCGGTCACCTTGCGAGGCATGATCTCCATATTGATGTTGGACAAAGCCCGTTTTTCCCCATAGTAAAAATCAAGATTTGAGATTGCGAAAACTGGCTCTTCAGTAGACATGGCGTGATTTTACCCTAAACCCGATATTTATTGTTGATATTTAACGCTATAATTCGGAATTATGAAACGCATCATTCCCCTCATCCTTTTATTTATCTTTTTGGTCTCGTGTTCATCTTCCGGGCAGGGAGGTACAGACGCCCAGCCCCAAAGCTATATTGAAAATAAAGGTTCGGATACGATTGTCAACCTGGCGCTGGCTTGGGCTGAACAATACCAAATGGATTACCCCAATATCCGTTTATCGGTAACAGGCGGAGGGTCGGGGACGGGAATCGCCGCGCTGGTTAACGGAACCGTGGATATCGCCAACGCATCCCGTCAGATCAAATCCAACGAGATTGACCTGGCTGCCGATAAAGGGATCGTCCCTGTCGAGCATATCATTGCCAGGGATGCGATTGCAGTAATCGTCAATCCAGAAAATCCTGTTACCAAGTTGACCCTGCAACAAATATCTGATATTTACAGCGGCGTATACACCAACTGGAGCGAGGTCGGCGGCGAAGATCGGCCAATCGTGCGCCTTTCTCGTGAGACCAATTCTGGCACACACGTATATTTTTTGGAAACTGTTTTGCGTTTGGGCGTCAAGGATTCTGATACCCTTTTTTCCACCAATACATTATTGCTACCCTCATCGGAAGGAATTATCATCGAAGTGCGTCAAAATCCAAATGCAATCGGTTATGATGGATTGGGATATGTCCCCCATGATCTGAAGGTGATCGCTATTGCCCCTGAAGCAGGTGATGCTTTCATCCTGCCATCGGTAGAGACCGTCAATTCTGGCACATATCCAATTGCACGAGATCTCTATATGTATACCGATGGCGAGCCAACGGGTGCGGTCAAGGAATATCTTGATTGGATCATGTCTGCACAGGCTCAAGAGATCGTTAGGGAGTTGGGTTTTGTGCCGATAAATTAAGTTTTGAAAATAACCGCACCATGAATTAGGCAAATTTATCCCCCCCCAAAAAATAATTTACATTATCGTCATTTAGACAAAGATCCATTATGAAAAAAGTTCTTTTAAATATTTACCCCCTTTTATTCGCTGCATATCCTGTTTTTGCTTTGCGAAATCAGAATCTTGTATACGTCAACATAAATGCAATTATCCGGTCACTTCTAATATCCTTTTTGATTACTGCGATTTTGCTTTTATTATTTAAACTGATTATAAAAGATTGGAATAAAGCCCGCTTGATTGCTACGCTAATCATCACTTTGCTCTTTTCTTACGGCCATATATATATGCAATTTGAACAACTATTTGAGGGCTTTCGACACCGGTATCTGGCAATTATCTATTTATTGACCTTAATCCTTTTAAGCGCATCCTTGTTACGCCTTCAAAATATCCAGCCAATAAATCAGTTTTTAGCGAATTTCAGTTTGATACTGCTAATTTTAGCCCTTGGTCAGTCACTTATCTATGATCTTTCCTTATATAAAACCGCGGCCAAAGCAGAAAATGAATTGCATGATAGAACAGCATTCACCAATCAACTTTCGGCCGAATTACCAGATATTTATCTGATTATTCTAGATGGGTATACAAGAGCTGATGTCCTTAAAGATGAATATGATTTTGATAACTCAGATTTCACGGGAAATTTAAGTGAGCTAGGGTTTTATGTAGCAGAATGCAGTCAAAGTAACTATCCAATTACAAAATATTCACTTAGTTCAGTAATGAATGCTGATTATCTGCAAAATTATTCAAATATTGAAATGCTTCCTCCACTAAAATCAAGTTTTGTAAACCAAACCTTGCAAAAATTGGGCTACACCACCATAGCATTTGAAAATAGTGCAACAGGGCATTTTGATTTGCTGGAAGATATTCATATTTCTCGCAACCAACAAGCTTTGGGGCTTGTCGACCTGGCAGGTGGTCCAAATGAATTTGAAGCAGAGCTACTGAAGACCACCCTTTTTAAATTATTCTATGATATGCCTCAACTAATCCCTGGACTAACACTTACAGATATACAACAAGCCGAACATAATGAGCATTACCGCCAAACGCTTTTTATCCTGGATGAATTAGAAAATATTCCCCAGATGAGTGGACAAAATTTTGTCTTTGCTCATATTCTTGTTCCTCATCCCCCTTATATATTCGCACCTTCAGGAAAATTTCAATGGACAGACAACAAACGTTCTGGCTATATATCGAATGTTGAATTCATCAATGCCCACCTTTTTCCGGTTATCAAAACAATTATTGAAAAATCAGATATTCATCCCATCATCATTATTCAAGGGGATCATGGTGCTTTTGGAAGCGCTATCACCCCTCAAATGAGATTATCAATTTTAAATGCATATTATCTCAATACAGAATCGAAGGCTGCGCTTTATAGCACCATAACCCCAGTTAATTCTTTCAGAATAATATTCAATCATTATTTTGACAGCGATTTTCCCTTGCTTGACGATATTAGTTATTTTATGAATAAACCAGATCAATTCACGCAGGATAATATTATTAAAAATAACTGTACATCACCATAAATTTGTTACAATTTATTTCATGGAGAACAGATGGAAAAAGACCTGAACTGGCGTGAATATATTATTACCCGCCTTATCAAATTCTCTGGCTATTCAGCCGTCATTTTTGTAAGCCTGATCTTCTTTTTTCTCCTCAAAGAAGGTCTGCCCACCCTTGCCGAAGTCCCACTCGGCGATCTCTTCGATCTGCGTTGGTATCCCATTGAGAGCTATTATGGCATCCTGCCGCTTATCACAGGCTCTCTTTTGGTGACCATTGGCGCGGGATTGATCGCTGTGCCTTTCGGGATCGGGACAGCCATCTACCTCGCAGAGATTGCCCCACGCTGGGTGCGGAATTTGCTCAAACCCTTAGTGGAACTATTAGGCGGATTACCTTCTGTCGTGCTCGGATTTTTAGGAATCCTCATCCTATCACCGACACTCCGCGTGACCCTGAACCTGCCCACGGGATTAACAGCATTGTCCGGGTCCCTGCTTTTGGGGGGGATCGCCATCCCTACCGTTGTCTCAATTGCCGAAGATGCATTGGATGCAGTCCCCAAATCCTACCGCGACGCAGCGCTGGCAATAGGCGCAACCCGCTGGCAGACCATCTGGCGTGTCACTTTGCCCGCTGCACGCTCTGGCGTATTAACCGCTGTCATGCTTGGTGTAGGACGATCCATCGGTGAGACGATGACCGTGATGATGGTCACAGGCAATGCCCCTGTCCTCGCCACTGGTCTTGCAGATCTATTCTCCCCCGTCCGCACAATGACAGCCACCATCGCTGCCGAGATGGGTGAAGTCGCCAATGCCAGCACCCATTATCATGTACTCTTTTTTATCGGCATGGTCTTATTCCTGATCTCAATGACCGTCAATGTTGCTGCCTCGGCTGTCGTTTTCCGACAGAAGAAACGTGCCGAACGAGTGTTGTCATAAACCTATGAATAAAATCCTCACAAAAAACCGGGATCTTACCCAAAAATTAGGCTTCTCTCTGTTAACTCTGATGACTCTTTTAACAGTCATCCCTATCATTGGGACTGTTATTTACATCATTGTGCAAGGTGCACCCGCTATCTCATGGGAATTCATTACCGGCTTTCCACGCGAGGGGATGCGTGAGGGCGGCATCCTGCCAGCCATCATCGGGACCTTCTATCTCACCCTCGGCACAGCGGTATTTTCGGTGCCACTTGGCATTGCAGCTGCGATCTATCTCTCTGAATATGCATCCGAAAACAGACTCACGCGACTGATTCGACTGGCGATCATCAATCTGGCGGGGATTCCCTCCGTGGTATATGGGCTCTTCGGATTGGGGCTTTTCGTTCTATTCCTGAATTTTGGTACTAGCATCCTCTCCGCCTCAATGACACTCTCTATCATGACCTTACCCGTGATCATCAGCACTACCGAAGAAGCGTTGCGCGCCGTGCCTCAATCATTCCGCACAGTCAGCATCTCACTCGGCGGGACACGCTGGCAAACCATCCGTCGAACGGTACTCCCACAGGCCTTACCCGGCATCATCACTGGAGTCATCCTCGGTCTTGAGCGTGCCGCGGGCGAGACTGCACCGATTCTCTTCACAGGAGCGGCTTTCTTCCTCCCGCGTTTGCCACACAGCCCTTTCGATGCGACCATGGCACTTCCTTATCATCTCTTTGTCATTTCCACACAAGTCCCGGAAATGCCGATCCAAATCCAGTACGGAACAGCGCTTGTCCTGCTGGTTTTTGTCCTTGGCATGAATGTGATCGCGACCATCATACGTTCACGAGCACGGGCAAAGAGGCAGTGGTAAAAATCATGAATAAAATCGTTATTGAAAATCTGACTCTCCAATATTCCGACGGGACTGAATCCCTCCACGATATCAGCCTGGATATCGTCGCCAATGCCACAACCGTGCTCTTTGGCCCGGCTGGAGGCGGCAAATCTTCCTTGCTGCGATGTCTGAATCGGCTCAACGACCTGGCCGACGTCGAGAGCGTTTCAGGGCGTATCATCCTGGATGGGGAGAATATTCTTGACCCGAATATCGACGTGATCGCCCTGCGCCGCAAAGTCGGGATGGTTTTCGCCCGCCCGGTGGTGCTGCCCTTTAGCATTCGTGGTAACCTGACCTATGGCCTCGAACTCGCTGGAGAAAAGCGAAAATCCCGCCACGACGAAGCGATTGAACGCAGCCTGAAATTGGCTGCCCTCTGGGATGAAGTCCACGACCGTCTTGATGAGCCCGCCATTGCCCTCTCGGGTGGACAACAGCAAAGACTCTGCCTTGCCCGTTCTTTAGCGCAAGAGCCTGAGGTCATTTTGCTGGATGAACCTACCTCCGGTCTTGACCCGATCTCGACCGCAAAGGTTGAAAACGCACTTGAAGAACTTAAAAAGCTGTATACCGTTATCCTTGTCCCCCACTCCGTCCAACAAGCGGCACGTACATCCGATTTCGCCGCTTTTTTCCTGCAAGGCAAATTGATCGAATATGCCCCCGGCACCGAGATATTCACAAATCCCCAAAATCAGCGCACTGAAGACTACGTTACCGGGAGATTTGGATAGATACGGATAATCGATTGATAGTTGAAAAGTTAACTAGAAACTTTAAACTTTTCACTTTTTAACATCATTCCCTATTCTTCATCGCCAACAAATAACCCCCATCGATCGTGATCACCTGCCCGCAGATCATCGCTGCAGATGGGCTGGCCAGAAAGGCTACTACTTCAGCCACATCCCTGGGCTTTGCCAATCGTCCCACTGGTGTGGCCTTGACGGCCTTTCCGATAATATCTTCCTGTTCACGAATGATATCAAAATGTTTGAGTGCATCCGTTTCTACAACTCCCGGGGAGACCGCGTTGACGACAATATTCATCGGGGCAAATTCGACCGCCAGATAGCGCGTCAACGCTTCCAATGCCGCTTTGCTCGCTCCCACTACCACATACTCTGGCAGGACATAATTTGCCCCCGGGCTGCTGATGCTAATGATGCTCCCGCCTCCACGCTTTTCCATCAGGGGGGCAGCTCGCTGTGCGGCAAAAAGCAGGGCGCGGGCGTTGATATTCATCGTCCAATCCCAACCGCGGGGCTTTTGCTCCATCACCGAACGGTTATAGCCAGAGGCGGCATTGTGGATAAAAATATCCAGGCCACCGAAGGTCGCTTCGATCTCGTCAAAGAGACGGGAGATATCGTCTAGATTGCCCATATCAGCCTTTACTACCAAGGCACACCGACCAAGCTTTTCAACCTCGATAGCGGTAGATTCTGCGGGAGCGCGGTTGCGGAAAAAATTGATCACCACGTCTGCGCCTAACCTGGCAAAGTGCAAGCCGATCTCACGTCCGATCCCGCGCCCGGAGCCGGTCACCAATACGATTTTATTTTCAAAGGGAAGTTGATTTTTCATAAGTTATTTTGGAATAGGATTTAAATTTTGCAAGATTTTCTGAGCCGAGACTTTTAACTTCGCTGAGGGCCATATCCAGATTAGATCGCAGTTCGGCCACATCCACACCGCGACAGGTATCGGGCCATTTTTTCAACCATTTTTGGCTGCGTTGATAGACCTTGAGGGCACCGCGAAAATTCTGCTGGCTGATGTGGTGATAAACCACCGCTGCTTGCAGAATACCCCGATAGAGATCACGAACAGGACCGGTCTCAGCGTTCCAGGCATCTTCAAGAGCCTCATGCGCCAGCCAATATTTTCCGTCATTGAATCGGTCAATTCCAAGTCTGGCAGCAGGGTGAAGCGGAGCGTTGCAATCGAAGGAGTTTAGCACGTCAAAAGTATAGCACGATGAATCGTCATCCCACCAATTCGTGGTGGTAAAATCCCTTTCGATGAAATCTCTTTGGCAACGCAGGTAGATCGTCATCCTCTTCTCTATCGCGGCATTATTTATGCTGGTCTGGCTGGCTGCTAGAATCATCCGCATGGAACGGAATATGCTCTTGATGCGTTTGCAGCGCTCTGGCATACAGACTGTCAATTGGGAGGGAAACATCCCAATCGACAGAGTGCTGGAAAGTCGCCTCGGACGTCAACCAGCCTGGCATAAAGCCACGGCGAGGTAAAGAAAATATGTCTACGATTGCATTGATCATTAACTTGCTATTGGGGATTGGTTCGCTGGCCTGGGGATATTATGATGGTGGCAATCCGGATCTAGCATTTGCAATCCTTGGGCTCGGTTTGCTCTGGGGATGGAGCATTTGGCGCCGGAGGAGATGGTTCTCAGCGATAGGGCTGACCGCCACAACACTGGCCGCCGCGGCCGGACTCTGGATCAACTTGCCATTCGGCTGGATGCTGGTCGGGGGCGTGGGCGGGTTACTGGCTTACGACCTGTCTTCATTCAGCAACCGTTTACGTTACGCTGCACAGGGTGAGGACAGCAAGCGTTTGGAGCGTACACATTTGGCCAGGTTGGGCTTGTTGATCGTTCTGACACTGATTTTTTCCAGTATTGCCATGAGTTGGCAATCAGCATTCAGTTTTGAATGGGCAATCTTTCTTGGGCTGGCCAGTGTTTGGGGGATGAGTTTATTAGTACGGTGGATGATAAGGAATTAGGGATTCGTCATCGCGAGGAGGGCAATAAACCGACGCGGCGATCTCCTCCTATGTGATGGAGACTGCCACGTCAGGCTACGCCTTCCTCGCACGTGTGCCTCCCGAAGGACATTGGGACGATGTACGCACAGTACAGGCAGTGACATTTTTATAAATACTCCAGCCAATCCTGCGTTTCCCGTGGGGAAGTAAATCGGATCAGTTTCAAATGCTGATGTTCTGGCTGCGCCATGAGTGCTGGATACTCCCTTTTTCGCCGCCAATAAGTTTTGAAGAGCCACTTAAAAAGTGACACATCCGACCAAAACTTGAGGTGCGGCCAAAGTCTTTCCACATTTGTCCCCCAGAGTACCTCACGTGTAAATGTACGCCGAAGGGTACGCCTTGTTAATTGCCAAAAGATAACGGGCAATGAATAATCCAGCCAGATGATCACTTCCGCACGAGGCCAGGTGATGGGGCGGGTACGACTGTAATTCCCGGCAACCACCCAATGGTCGCCGTGCGTTGCGTCATCCACCTTGGTATCAAACTCATCATCAGGCGTACCTACCCAATTGGGTTGCCAATAGAGGGCGTCCAACTCGACGAAATCCAGACCCAGTTTAATTGCCAGATTTTCAGCCAGGGTGGATTTACCGGAGCTGGTCGTCCCGACGACGATGATCCGGGTGTGGGGGAAAGTTTTCATGCAGGGCAGTATAGCAGAAAAGGCCAGTACACCCCTTGTTGATATAATCTCAAAATGTCAAATATTGGCGTACTAAACGAAAAACCGCTCCACGCATCATTGAAGAAATGGTATGTACAGCCTGGGGATCAAATTGAAGTCAAAGTGGATGGCTTTGTGATCGACATTGTTCAAGGGGATTTACTGGTTGAAATCCAGACAGGGAATTTTGCATCCATCAAACCAAAGCTGAACAAGTTGCTGAGTTCACATAGCGTGCGATTGGTTTATCCCATTGCTTATGAGAAGTGGATCGTCAAATTGCCGAAAAATGTGGGCGGTGAAATCACACGCCGCAAGTCACCCAAAAGGGGACGAGTGGAGGAGGTTTTTGGGGAAATGGTCAGCTTTCCGCAATTGCTGGAGAACTCCAATTTCTCGCTGGAAGTTTTGATGACAAAGGAAGAGGAATTTTGGCAGTACGAAGGGAAGCGAAAATGGCGCAGAAAAGGATGGGGAATCAAAGAGCGTCGCTTGCTGGAGGTCGTAGATCAAATTTTGTTTGAGAATCCAGCTGATTGGCATACACTGCTCCCCAGGGGGATGGGAGAATTTACAGGTAAAGACCTGGCAGAGAGAATGGGCATCAGGAAACAACTATCACAAAAAATGGCATATTGCCTGCGAAAGGCGAATATAATCAAGCTAATAGGCAAACGGGGGCGTGCTAACCTGTATGAAGTATCTGGTACTTAGCTAAAAACTGATCGTACCAACAACGACGATGCGGGTGTAGGGGAGTGTTCATCATACCGATTTTCTTTTCCCATAAGAATTAACGAATTCTGATAAATCTGAAAGGTACTTGCTTTTCAGCAATAAATCCGCAATAATGGAAGTGACTAACGAAAGGAGGTTCCCCATAAAATATATTCATCCTTTCCAACCGCTGGCGGCCTCGTCGATAAACCCCACCTGTGGATTATCTCAGGAAAGCTTAACGAGCTAAATCAACAGACAGGTGCTTGCGGCATCGAGTAAGTGTAGGTGACAATTGAATAAGCAAGTTGTTTTATAAACAGACCCATTTGCATTCGGAGTGGGTCTGTTTCATTAGCACTCAGGTATCTTCTCCTACTCTTGACTTATGTCAACAGCAACCCCAACACCCTAGAGAATCTAACTTCTTTCTATTCGCCTTTATATCGGTGTAGGGACATCAAACTCCTGCACCGATTT
Organism: Candidatus Desulfolinea nitratireducens; assembly: GCF_982879505.1. Classification (NCBI taxonomy): domain Bacteria; kingdom Bacillati; phylum Chloroflexota; class Anaerolineae; order Anaerolineales; genus Candidatus Desulfolinea; species Candidatus Desulfolinea nitratireducens. The sequence goes on along the minus strand of NZ_CEYOSI010000004.1, from coordinate 17,017 downwards.
TCTTTTCCCTAATCCCAAACCGTGATACCATTCGCCGCACAAAAAAGCTCTGTTTTCTTCTATCGAATATCGAGGTCTCATGTTTGAATTAGATAACGATCAAATACTCCCCCTCATGCGCGAACACGGCTTCTGGACGTGGTCTGCACAGGGCAAGGTCAACCCGATTTCAGTAGAACGTGCCAAAGGCGTTTACTTTTGGGATACAGATGGCAAACGCTATCTCGATTTCAACTCGATGACGATGTGTGTCAATGCCGGTCATGGCGACGAGCGCATCATCAACGCGATGACAGAGCAATTGCACGAGCTGCCCTTTGCCGGCCCACCAATGGCGACAAAAGTCCGGGCGCTGGCGGGAAAAACTTTGGCAGAGGTCACACCCGAAGGCATTAACCATTTCCTCTTCACCCTCGGCGGTGCTGATGCCAACGAGAATGCCGTCAAATTGGCGCGAGCCTTTACTGGGCATCACAAAATCCTGACGCGCTACCGTTCTTATCACGGTGCGACAGCCGGCGCGATGGCGCTCACCGGCGATCCCCGCCGGACGAAGTGGGAGCCAAATCTGATGCACGGTGTTGTCCATTTCCTGGATCCCTATCGTTATCGTTCTACTTTTCATCGTACGAACCCCAACATCTCCGAAGCTGAATTTACACAAGATTATCTCAATCATATTGAGGAAATCATCCTTTACGAGGGAGGAGAAACTATTGCGGCGATCTTGATAGAGACGGTCACTGGGACAAACGGCGTCATTATTCCACCAGATGGATATATGCAGGGGCTGCGCGCGATTTGTGATAAATATGGAATTTTGTTGATCGCTGATGAAGTGATGAGCGGTTTTGGACGTACAGGAGCCTGGTTCGCCGTGGATCATTGGGGTGTGTCCCCCGACATCATAACGATGGCCAAGGGCCTTACCTCAGCTTATGCGCCTCTCGGTGCAGTAGGTATGACAAATGAGATCGCTTCCTTTTTTGAAGATAAAATTTTCCGTTCAGGGTTAACCTATACTGCGCATCCCGTTTCGTTGGCAGCAATGATCGCGAACGTCAATGTTATGCGCGATGATAAGCTGATCGAAAACGCAGCAAGCCTTGGGCCAAGTTTGAATCGGATGCTAACCGATTTAGGAGAAGCACATCCATCTGTTGGCGATGTTCGTTCAATTGGTTTGTTTGGCATTCTTGAACTGGTCAAAAATCGTGAAACCAAAGAGCCAATGGCGCCTTGGGATTCATCCAGCTCTGAAATGGAAGCCTTTAATAAATATTGCCGCGACCATGGTCTCTTTTTGTCCGTTCATTGGCATACTGTACTCATTGTTCCGCCTTTGAATATCACTGAGGAACAGTTAGCAGAGGGTTTTGAAGTGCTGGATGAAGCCTTGAAGATCACAGACAAGGCCGTTATATAAGCATTTTGTATGAGATTAGTGGATACCCTTTTTTCTCACGAAACATCTGATAAAATAGCGCTGTTATAATGATATTTTGCTCGTTATCGGGCAGGAAAAAAATTCTAAGGAGAAAGACAATGAGTAAGAAGACAAATATCGTACCTTTGGGAATTCGCGTTCTCGTACGCCCCATCGAACAGGAAGCCAAAACAGCCAGCGGATTGATCTTACCTGATTCCGCCAAAGAAAAACCACAGATCGGTGAAGTTATCGCAGTGGGTGATGATGAAGAAATGATGGTCAAAGTTGGCCAGAAGGTTCTCTTCCCGAAATATACCGGCACCGAGATTAAACTGGAAGGTGTTGAACATATGATTATGGAAGCCACCGACTTACTGGCAATAGTCAAATAGGTTTCTTGCCTGAACTCAAAGAACTCTGCCAGCGCAGGGTTCTTTTTATAAACGGAGGTTTATATGCTCGATCTAAATTTATCCAATCTATCCAGCCCTTCTGCAAATGGGGATGAGCCGCTAAAGATGCTTGTCATCGGTTCGGGGCCCGCAGGCTTTTCCGCTGCGCTATATGCAGCCCGCGCAGAGTTGGCTCCGGTTGTCCTGACGGGGATGGAATTAGGCGGGCAGGCCGCGTTAACCCACATGATCGAAAACTACCCCGGTTTCCCTGAGGGGGTTGGCGGGAGCGAATTGGGTGATCTATTCCAAAAACAGGCTGAGCGCTTCGGCTCAATAACCGAGTTTGATACGGCAACCGAAGTTGACCTGACAAAACACCCCTTCCAGATCAAGACAGAGAGCGGCGAATATCAGGCAAACACAGTCATCATCGCAACTGGTGCGCGTCCCAATCATTTGAATATCCCCGGAGAAGAAGAACTAACCGGCCGAGGTGTATCCTATTGTGCAACCTGTGATGGCTGGTTCTTCAAAGACAAGAAGGTTGTTGTAGTGGGTGGCGGCGACAGCGCTCTGGAAGAGGCCCTCTATCTGACACGTCATGCCACCTCCGTAACGATCATTCACCGACGGGACGAATTACGCGCAGGTCAAATCCTGATAACGCGAGCGAACGAGAATCCGAAAATCGATTTTATCTGGGATACGGTCGTCACCGATGTCGTTGGGGACGAAAAAGTTGCTTCCGTTAAAATAAAAAATCTCAAAACGGAAGAGGAATCTGCCATCGAGACGGACGGTCTTTTTATCTTCATTGGGCACACCCCAAATACAGATATATTTGACGGTCAGTTAGCCCTCGATGATGGAGGCTATATCGTTGTTGATGGTCTGATGCAAACCAGTGTTGAGGGCGTTTACGCCGCTGGTGAGGTGGCCGATCCGCATTTTCGACAGGTAGTCACTTCGGCAGGCATGGGAGCGGCCGCAGCGATTCAAGCGGTCCGATATATTGAAGAAAAAGGTCTTTAGATATCCATTGGAAACAAAAAAGCTTGTCTTTTCTCTTTGACAAGCTTTTCTTTTTATATGAGTTTACGTTAGACATTACACACTCCAAATATGACAAATTAAACTAGCCTCTTGAATGATTTGATAGTATCCTATCTGGGATATATGCAATCACATTTATCGAAGTTTAATGTATACCCAAGGTTCACTTTATTTCCATGGAGGAGATATGGCAAAGATTTCTGTAATTGGCGCTGGGATGACTGGTTCGACAACGGCACATTGGCTGGCTGAGCGTGAAATAGCCGACATCGTTTTGGTTGACATCATGGAGGGGATGCCACAGGGCAAAGCTCTCGATATGACTCAGGCCATGCCCATTATCGGCAAGGACGTGATGATTTTAGGATCCAACGACTACGCAGATACCAAAGATTCCGACATCGTTGTGATCACCGCAGGTTTGCCCCGCAAGCCGGGTATGACCCGCGAAGATCTGCTGGTGAAGAATGCCAATATTGTCGGTTCGGTTGCGGAAGAAACAATCAAATATTCGCCAAACGCGATTTATCTGATCCTGACCAACCCGCTTGACACGATGACCTATATGACGATGATGAAAACAGGGTTACCCGCAAACAAGATCATCGGTCAGGCCGGGATCCTGGACTCCGCCCGGATGAGTGCATTTATCGCCATGGAAACAGGCGTAAGTGTCCAGAATATCAATTGCTATGTTCTCGGTGGACATGGCGACTCGATGGTTCCGTTGACCCGTCACTCGAATATTGCCGGCGTCCCGCTGGAAAAATATCTTGATGCCGATAAATTGGAAGCGATCGTACAGCGCACCCGCAAAGGTGGGGGCGAGATCGTTGGTCTGTTGAAGACTGGCTCTGCTTTCTATGCCCCCTCTGCCGCAATCGCGCAGATGGCTGAGGCCATTTTGAAAGATAAGAAACTTATTGTCCCTTGTGCCGCTTATCTGAATGGCGAATATGGACAAAAGGGGATCTTCTTCGGTGTTCCCGTCATGCTTGGTAAAGGTGGCGTTGAGAAGATCATCGAGTACGATTTGAATGAAGACGAAAAGACAGCTTTGCAAAATTCCGCTGATGCTGTCGCCAAAAGCGTAGAAGAACTTAAGGGCCTTGTTGAGCTTTAGGCAGGCCAGCCGCATTTTGGAAAAGAGTGCGGCCATTTAACAGTATAGTAGCTTGTGAGGAGATACCATGATTTTGCATGATAAAATTTCAGCGCAATTGCCGGAATGGCGTGAGCGTGTCACCAAATTGCTCGAAGAACATGGTGATAAGGTGGTGGGGGAAGTTACAATCAGCCAGATTTATGGCGGAATGCGTGCCGTCAGAGCCCTCGTAACCGACATTTCTTTTGTTGACCCAAATGAGGGAATCCGTTTTCGCGGTCATACCCTTCCCGTAGTATTGGAAAGATTGCCCAAGCCAGATGGGGCTGAAATGCCCTATGTCGGCGGTCTTTATTATCTTTTAATGGTTGGCGACTTTCCAACAAAAGAGCAGGCCCTGGAAGTCGAAGCCGAGTGGGCAAAGAATAGTCATGTCCCCGATCATGTTTTCAAGGTATTGCGAGATATGCCAAAGGATACCCATCCGATGGCGTTATTCTCCCAGGCCATTTTGACCTTACAAAACGATTCGAAATTTGCGAAACGCTATGCTGAAGGCATGAGCAAAATGGATTTATGGGAGCCAGCCCTGGATGATGCGATGACATTGACCAGCAAATTGGGTGTGATCGCAGCTTTCATTTATCAACTGAAATACAGAGCAAAAGCAGAGCCGAGTTATGATCCAAATCTGGATTTTGGCGCTAATTTCGCCAAAATGATGGGTGTGGATGATAAAGAATATGCAGATCTGATCCGACTGTACTTCATCCTGCATTCTGACCACGAATCCGGGAATGTCAGTGCGCATACGATGCACCTGGTTGGTTCATCACTTTCTGATATTTTCTTTGCCTTCTCTGCTGCAATGAATGGACTGGCCGGTCCCCTGCATGGTCTGGCAAATCAGAATTGTCTGGCCTTTGTGATGGGTATCAAGGATAAATTCAACGGCGTACCGACAAAAGAACAATTGACCGAATATGCCAATGAGACGCTGGATAGCGGCCGAGTTATCCCCGGTTACGGCCATGCTGTTTTGCGCGTGCCTGATCCACGCTATACAGCCCAATTCAAATTTGGCAAGGAACATTTCCCGAACGACGAACTTTTTATGATTGTGCAAATGATGGACGAGATCATCCCTGCTGTTCTCAAAGAGCAGGGCAAAGCCAAGAATCCATGGCCCAATGTGGATGCGGTCAGCGGCTCGCTCCAGTATCATTATGGGATCACCGAGTTTGACTTTTATACTGTTCTTTTTGGGGTCGGACGTGCCTTGGGCGTGACAGCCAACTATGTGTGGGCTCGCGCCCTTGGGCAGCCGCTCGAACGACCAAAATCATTGACAACCAAAATGTTGGAAGATATCGCGGCTGGATAGATAAATTTAATTAAAAACAAAAAATATATTTTTTGAGATCTATGGATTCAACGTGTTTTTTTTCAATAGAACTGGAAATTTCAATATAATTAGAAGTGCCCTTGCAAAACAAGGGCACTTTTTTATTTAACCTGTAATTGAGCGGATTGTTACCTCTTTTGAGCCTTTCGTAACACCTTGTGCGAGGAAAGCACAAAACTCCAATTTGGGTTTATACGGTCTAAGATTAAAACAAATGTAGCGTTTACATGTTAATACTTCAATATAATGTTCCAGAAATACTCTTTATTATTTGGCTACTACTAATCTCATTTAATGATTCTAAATATTGCTTTGTAATCCTTTTCCATGCTTTGCAAAATTGGCAGATTGGTAAAGGTTTCGATCTCTCGTATGGCTAAGGGTGAGCTGGAACACAAACCAGATATGGCATCAGGTTCTAAATCAAATTCTTCCTTTAGAACGTGAATACCGCCAAAAACTGAGGTTGAACCTGGGGCACAAAATATCAATTTGTGAATGCGGTCACGTACCTCTGGCATCCTAAGTAGCATCGCAGTTTCTCTCTGAAAAATTCCGTCTGCAAACTCAATTACCAGGTAGTTTTTTGGATCATTACCGTATTTCATATCAAACGAGTTAAACATCCATAGCAACTTGTCCGGATCCATTAAATAGCTTGACGGATAACCGAAGTAGGTAAAGTCTGCAATATGGTCGGCCCCACAGTCATTCATTAAAAGAATATCCTTCAGGCTGGCTGTACCGGTAATTTTCGCTGCTCTCACGTTCTTCCCAGAGGAAGAGAGTGCATAACAACATGCCGCTGCTGCATGAGTTTTACCGCTATTCATGCTGGTACCAATACAAAGAATAACTTTTGCACCACGTTTTTTTCGAGTTGTGTTCTTTGGTTGTAAAAGTATGTGGTCCCTCGTGTTGATTACTTTTCCTTCGGAGTCGCAAATATAACCCAGTACCCGTATAACCGTGGGTGCACTGATCAATTGGTTTTGACTTTTAACCTCACCAACAATACCGCCCTGGCTGAAGATATCTACATGTTCCATAAATGAACCAGGCACCAGTCCTTCATATTGATCAGGGGCATAGCGGTTGCCAAAAACAAAAACCGAACGCGTCCCAATATTGAGTGTATGTAATCGAGCTGATCTGTTTTGAATGCTTTTGTGATGTCCAATTTTGATCACCTCACCAAAGATGAGATCACCTACCTCGGGCTTCTTTTTATTCGAGACATCATATTGCTTTATCTTCGATTTTGGTACTGAAAAAGCGGAGCTTGGGATGATGTGATTGGATTTTATTTTTTTTATATCCATTAAATTATTTCCTATCTAGATGATCCACAAAAAAGATATAGAGGCTCTTGCGTGTGGAAAAGATGTTTGCATACCGTAGCTCAAAATAAAACCTCCCTGTAGAAAAAGGCTCTGTCTTAATGATTTTCGCTCTGGACGGGAAAGTTATCAGTTTGCCTGGGAATTTCCTGGACACGCAATACGTTCAGAAAAGCGTTGAGCGCATTCACAAACAATAGACTTCTTGCAATAGCCCGTTTTTAATACTGCTTTCGCCGCTGTCCTTCGCGCAGCATCCTTCAGGGCGGCGGCGGGGACGCCACCGAGGGCACATATGCAAGAGGCCTAATGTTTAAATATCTCTTGGAGCAATCATTCCCCAACGCCCTGCAGCAAGGTATAGGATCTCAAGGATGAGATCTTCATAAGCGATCCCATCTGCTGCGGCCTGGATACAAAGGTCACTATAGCCTGGGGTTAGTCCAGGCAACGGATTGATTTCAATAAGGCGTGGTTTATTTTCATTGTCCAAACGGATATCAACACGTGAGACGTCTAATGCACCTAAAACCCGATGTGCTCGTAAAGCCAAACGGTGCATTTTTCTTGCCAATACTGGGTCTATATCTGCTGGGCAGAGATATTCTGGTGCACCCTCTACGCCCAGTTGTTGCGCTTTGGCAGCATGGCTATAGATGCCAGGGGTAGCCGATTTGGCTGTATTCAATTCCAGGATAGCCAAACGATGAAAACCATCCTTCTCATACCACTCAGGATAACGACTAAACCTTTTAGCATCTGGACGCCCAATCTGTCCAACAGTGAATTCTCTCCCAGGCAAGTAGTTTTCAACAAGTGCCGGTTGTTTATATGTATTGATAATATAATTGACACGTTCAAAAAGTTCAGATTCACTCTCTATAAGAGCTTTCATATCAACACCCATTCCAGTGCCTTCACGAGATGGTTTTACAAAAAGCGGGAATTTTAGCTCAGGGCGTAGATGTTCATCTCCGGAGATGAATTCCTGAAAAGAAGCAACTGGAAGATTGCGATCTCTCCAAATTCTTTTTGTAAGATTCTTATCTAGTGCAATCCCATTGGTTAAGACCCGTGAGCCAGTGTAGGGGATTCGCATCATTTCCAATAACGCTGGCGTTTGAGCTTCACGAGCATCCCCACCCAAGCCTTCTGCAATATTGAAACAAATATCAGGCTTATTCTCCCTAAGTGCGAAAGGCAGGTTTTCGTCTGCTATGATAAAGGTGGTTTCATGTCCATCTGTTTCTATAGCAGCTTGAATAGCGCGAATGGTATCAATATGGTCGAAATCGGCATAGGCATCGGGAGGGATGCCTGCCGGGCGGTGCTGATTTTCATCCTTGACATTAGCTAAAACGGCCACGCGCCATTGTGGAGGTTCAAGAAGCCATCCGCCTGGTGATTGAGATATTTTCATTTTGCTCCTAAAATGTAATCAATTTTTGTGTAAAACCTACGCCCTCCAGCCTGGAGGCGGATAGGGGGAAAACATACTTTTAAAATTTGTGCTATCTGAATGGTTATAATATCAAGAATCCTTCGAAATTGACCACGATTATTTCTCGAAATCGTCATCACAGTCTATCTCATCTTCATAATCATAGTAATCTACTACAGGCCAATCCAGTTCAAGTGGATCAAACCAGACAACTTCAAGGCGATCTACGCACTTTGGGCAAATGCCAGATTCGCCTCATTGAAGTTTATGATTTTGCGATTCAAACGAGATCGCATATAAGCAATTTGATCAAATGAAATCTTTGCAAAATCATGAATTGTGCAATTTACCAAGCCAAATATCAGTTCAATAATTGTGTGTACAGTCACACCAGTCAAATTATGCGTATTTCCATTAATAATTTTGCCCTCATCTTCATTAACCTGAGTAAAACCTGAATTTTTTCATCCCGCCGAACCATGTTTGAAAGCATATCCGCTGGCCTTTTACAGGATAGAAAAAGGGAAACTACCAAATATATGGGAACAATCCTTTTCGATTTTTCATATTTATTATAGTTGGATTCTCTAGGAGAGTCGATCAAATACAACATCTCCATTAAAAACAGTCTTATCAACTTGTGTCTTAGCAATTTCCAGCGGTGGAATTGAGAATATATCCTGATCCAGGACAATCAGATCAGCCAACTTCCCTGGGGTTAAACTTCCCTGGTCATTCTCCACCCCAGCCGCGATGGCCGCACCCATCGTATACCCGTGAACAGCCTCTTCCACGGTCAAGCACTGTGAGGGGTACCAGCCCCCCGCCGGGGTCCCATCCGCACGCTGACGGGTAACGGCTGCCTGAATCCCCAGGAAGGGATTCGGAGAAGAGACCGGGCAATCGGAGCCAAATGCCAGAATTGTCCCCGCATCCAAAAGATCACGAAAAGCATAGGTCCATTGCCCACGGTCGCCAATCGCCTTATCCACCATGCTGATATCCTCGACCAAATGGAGGGGCTGCACAGAGGCAACCAGATCCAGAGGCCCAAGCCTCCCCAGATCATCGGGATGGCTATGCTGGACATGCTCAATCCGATGGCGGCCATGCAAAGAAGTCTGATTCTCGTTCTTTCCTATAACTTCGCTAAAAACATCCAATAATTCACGATTTGCACGATCACCGATCGAATGAATTGTCGCTGTGATCCCAGCTTTATCCGCTTTGGCAACCTTTTCAGCGATAACATTCATTGGTGTCAGCGGCATCCCGGATCCACCATCTGCAAAGGGTTCCAGCATCCATGAAGTTCGTGCTCCTGTAGCGCCATCTGAAAAGAGCTTGATCCCGCCTATGCGCAAAAACTCATCACCCAGCCCGCTTTGCAATCCCAGCGAAACGGCCTGATCCAGAAGTTCTCCGGGAAGCATCACCAACGCACGGAGCCTTACCTCATCGGCATCACGAAGCCGCTGCCAGGCGCGTAAAGCAGGAGGGCCATCTTCACCACCCATGATGCGCATATCATGAACCCCTGTGATCCCAAGCTGATGGATCTTCATCATCGCATTTTTCATCGCGTTATCAATTAGCATCTCGCTTGGCTGGGGCATAATATCTCGTACCAAATTGATCGCCAATTCTTTTAATATCCCATTTGGGTTCCCGAATTCATCCCGTTCGATCACACCCATATCGGGATCGGGCGTAGCTCCAGAAATATTAGCAAGCTTAAGCGCCAGGGAGTTGACGCTGGCAAGATGCAGATCTTTGCGCCAAATAATCACCGGGTGATCAGGGGCAACTGCATCCAAATCTGATCTGGTCGGCATTTTTGGGGGATCCCAACTCTCCTCGTTCCAGCCCTGCCCAATGACCCACTCACCCGGACCCGTCATCTTTGCCGTCTTATGGACAAGCTCCTGAACCTCTGCCAAAGAAGCGACATCATCCAATTGAATTCTCTCCAAAAATAAAGACCAATCATAGAAATGGATATGGGAATCCGTCAGGCCGGGGAGTACCCGTCGCCCCTCGAGATCGATTTCCTCCGTATCCGTTTTTGCCAAGGCGCGAATTTCCGAATCTCTTCCTACGGCCAAAATCCGTCCATCTCGCAACGCGATCGCGGTCGCATCAGGATAGTCTGCATCCTGCGTATGTAATTTTCCATGATACAAAATCAAATTTGGCATGATCTTCTCCTCATTGTAATTTTCCAGCGATCATCCGATCCACCTTGCCCATCGGATAATCGTCCAATTTATTCAATGCCACCCAGCGTAAATTCTCTTTGTGGGATGATCGGATCAGCGTACAGCGAAAAGCTACTTCTTTTATCTTGAAATGAGTGTAGGCATGATCCACTTCTCCAAGCGGATCTACAATCTGGACCTTGAGCTGGTATCCCTTATCAATTACAGATACCAACTCCCCAGCAGGATCTCCATTTACGCGTCCGTTTGGGAATTCCCACATCCCGCCTAACAACCCTTTCTCCGGGCGCTGTGCCAACAAAACCTTCCCCTCTTCGACGATCAGCGCGGCCGCATGGAGATAATGCGGTACTGTCTTTTTTGCTTTCCGCACTGGACGCTCATCCTGTATGCCAAGTTTTTTGGCCTGACATAATTCTTTTACAGGGCATTCACCGCAAGAGGGATTGCGCGGTGTGCAAATCAGCGCGCCCAAATCCATCAGGGCCTGATTATAGTCGCCAGCCTCCCCTGAGGGAATATTTTCCTCTGCCAGGTCCCAAAAGATTTTCTCTGCATTTGTGGTGCCCAAAACATCTGCAATATTGAATATGCGCGCATAAACACGCCGTATATTTCCGTCCAGTGCGGCGGCATCCTGCCCAAAAGCCATCGAGGAAATTGCGGCAGCAGTATAACGCCCGATGCCAGGCAACTTCTGCAGGGCTGCGGAATCTTCAGGGAGTTTGCCCTCACCCTCCGCCCTCTCCCCCAGGGAGAGGGAACTTTCAACAAGGATTTTAGCAGCCTTATGCAAATTGCGAGCCCGGCTGTAATAACCAAGCCCCTCCCAAAGATTGAGAATTTCCTGCTCCTCAGCATCCGCCAGAGCTTTGATCGTGGGGAATTTGGCGAACCAACGCTCAAAATAGGGGATGACCGTATCCACGCGGGTTTGCTGGAGCATGATCTCCGAAACCCAAACGGCATAGGGATCGGGGTGGTCTCGCCAGGGGAGAAACCGTTTATTTTGGCGGTACCAGGTTAAAAGTCGCGGGGCGATTTCGATCATTCTGTACAGGTAACAAAAATCTTTTCGTTTAGAAGAATCTCCTGATTATCCATCAAGTAGATGAGTCGCGCTTCCAAATAATCATCTTTCTGACACCCTAAAACAATCACATCTTCGGCGTTGGGAAATTCGACAGGCATCTTTTTAATGGGGAAAACAACCTGCGTATTCTGTTGGTCGATAAGAACAAAGCCCATTCTGGAAAAATCTCGGATAGCGTAGGCAGGCCAAGGATGTGCGGATGCCAACCCTGCGCCGTCCCGATAAAATCGCGGATATAGTAGACGTCCTATAAGAATTCTGGCACCGTCCTGTGCGGCAAAAACTTCGATTTCAGCAGCAAAAGGGGAAATTTTAGATAGAAGAGCTTCTTCAGAGAAAGATTCAAAATGGGGGGGAATGGCATTTTCAAATATCAGTGGAGAAGAGCCGATCAAGAGAAAGAGGAAAGAGAATAGAATGAGGCTGGAGCCCTTTATATTTTGGTGAGGGACTTTTTCAGGTGGGGAAGAATAGATTTTTTCACTGTCTTCACTAAAGCTGGAGGCCAGGAGAGTGAGAAGTTCAACAAAACCAACCCCGAAATAAAAGTAGGCAACCCAATCAACCGGAAAATCATATCGCCAACCAGAAAAACGGGCGACTCCATTTGAGAGGGCATAGCCGAGATTGAATATAAGAGGTGTCAAACCGATCCAGGTGAAGCGACACCAAACTGCACCCAAACCTAATGCGATTATGGCAAGATAAAAAATTAGCAGGAGTTGGTTGTAAAAACTAAGATGCCCATCCCAGTTGGTCCAATAAATATTAATGGGTTCCTGAAATCCGTAAAATGGCTCAATGAGAGGCAGGGCCAGTAATCCATTTATTTCGGTGGCAAGAAAATGAGTGGAAATAAATTCCGCAACAAAACCAGGGTTTTGGAGAGCAAAGCTAAGTATTGAATTGGAAAGACTTTCGTTCGCAAGATCAAAATCAGTCGAGTTCAGGTTATCGGTAAATTTGTATTGGCTCGAAAGTAGCCCAAGCTGGCTGGGATCATCGAATGTGATCTTCCCGGTGATGTGGGTGTTGCGCGTCAGCCACGGAGACACACTGAGAGTCACACCAAAAAGGAAGATAAGACTTACTACTAACCACTCTTTCCATCGCGGCCAAAAGATGAGCAGAGCCAGGAGAACAATCAGGGGCAAAATTAGCATTGACTGGGTGCGCAGGATAAGTAGAAGCCCAAATATGCCACCTGCAATAAGAGGGGAAAGGGGCTGACGATTCCGTTTCTGAAGCCAGCGAATGACGAATAATGCGGCCAAGCTAAGGACAAAAGCGGTCGGGATATCCGTCAAAGTCATTTTTGAGTTGGAAACTCGCGTCTGTGAGGAAATAAGGAGATTCGTCCATTCCCGAAAAATAGTAAAGAGAGCCACGGTCACGCCTGCAGAACGACTATGGAGCGTATTCCCAAGAAAATAAAGGACTACCGGAAAGAGGGCAAGAATAAGGGTCTGTCCCAGAAAGATTAGACTATAGTCAAGCCCAAAGAGAGCATGCAACCCAGCCAGTAAAACGATATAAAGAGGGCGCGGAGGAATACTCGTAATAAATCCCTTCCCTAGCAAAAGTCCCTGTGCAAGATAATCATAAAAACCAGCATCAGAATAAGGAAGCGATTGTCCAAGCGGATAAGCAAAAGGACCGTAAAAGCTGTTCTTAAGAACATCCATCGGGACACTTTGCCAGATCACGACAGCAATACCCCAAAGCAATATGGCAAAGATTAAATCGGTTTTTTTAAGGTGGGGATCAATCTTCAAGCTAAGAAGTGATGTGAAAAAACCACCGAGTAAAGCCAAGCCAAACTGCCAACCCTGCAAAGCCACCCCTGGCTCAGCCCAATATGCTGCATCTGGGGTTAGCCCAATGCGAGTAATGGCAATAAACGCAAAAATAGCAAGTAAAATACCAAAGAAAATCCCGGCCGCTCGATTTATTTTTCTGTCTTTGAAAAACTTGGAGTCAAAACCATTGCGAAGAAAAAGCAACCAAATGGAAAGTTGTAAACCTAAAACAATGATCGTAATGGCAAGGGGCTTGGCTCGCTCGAAAAGAGGCAGGAAGCGTGTGGGATCATAGAAGCGCAATAAAAAGAGGCCAACGGATACTAGCAGCGCACTCAAGGCAGATAGACAGGTTAGCGTGTCAAAGGTTTTTGGATATTTCCCTGGGTCGAGGTATGTTTCCCTCCAAAGTGGCTTTCGCCAAGCAAGCACTCCCAGCCACGCAGAGATGAATACCATACTCAACAGTATTCCTGCCATAGATAAGCGCGAGATAGAAAGTCCCAGGAAGAAGCTGTTTGTTGGATCTGCGGGAATGCGCAGCAGCGTAAATAATGCATAGCCTCCTTCAAGTGAGGCTAGCAGAAAGAAAAAGAACCAGTATTTGAGCATTCCTTTTGGTGGCACAGCATTCTCTGAATTTAAAATGGGGCGCTCTTCGAAAAAAGCCTTTTTCTGATCAGCTTACATCTCAAAACTGAAAACCGCTGCGCGCGGGAATAATCTTATAGGAAAAATTGTCGATGAAGCCAAACAGCTTTTCTCTCAAAATTCCCCATTCATCAGAATCCAGCATCTGTTGAGCAGTGTCAGCATCCGTAGCGATCATCCCAACCTGAATTTGGGGATAATCGCCATAGAGTGTTGCCCATGCATCGAGAGGCTGAAATCCGAGCCGCTGTATGCCGGGGATCATTTCGCTGATAACAAACTCAAAATACTCTTGCTCATTATCTTGCGAAATATCCCAGGTCATTAAAATTTTGACTGCCACTAGATACTCCTATTTGCGCTGATAATCGAGGACAACAACGCGTGTCTCTTCCGGCAGGCTTCCGCTTGTGATCTTGATCGAGGCTTCGGGATCCACCGTTCCCAACCCCATCTCCTTGATGAATTTCTCCAATGGATCAAGGGATAATTTTGCATCAGGAGTCGCATAATGCATTGGGATGACGATATTCGGTTCCAAAACGCTGACCACCTCCGCTGCTTTGGCTGCACTCATCCCCCCCCCCGCTCCAACCGGAACAAGGGCTATATTAACCGTCCCTAACGCATCCACTTGTGAGCGACGGGGGATTTCTCGTAAATCGCCAAGGTGGGCTATAGTGAGGCCACTATAATCAAAAACATACAGGGTATTACGAGGTTGATCATCATCGTTTTTGCTGCGTCCATTTGTTTGTACGCCGGTAATAAATACGCCGCCAATTTCGTATTCTCCAGGGCCATCAATGATATGAGAATAACCTTTCACTGCCGCAATAAAATTATGCCCCGGCGCATCGTGGCTGGCGGTCACGATATCCGCCTTGAGCTTTAATTCTCCATAACCCACGACCTTATGGTCGAAGGGATCGGTCACTACAGAGGCCAATCCGCGCTCTGTTAGTCTAAAACAAGATTGTCCGTACCAAATGATTTCCATATAGATCCTCCGCCCCATATTATACCCGCAAGAGGCGTGTACGAGAGTATAATTCTTCAATTAATTAAGGAACCGCATGTCAAAAGAAAAAGTCTTTCCTTATCTTGAAGTTCTTTTTGCCGTCGTCGTCTGGGGTGCCTCCTTCATCGCGACCAAGATCGGGGTAAAAGAAGTCACGCCAATCACAATCGTCTGGCTGCGCTTTGGGATGGGCGTCATGATTCTAGGTGTCGCAGTTGCCGCGAGAAAGGAATTTGCCTGGCCTGCCAAAAATGAGTGGGCTTATTTTGCATTGCTCGGATTTCTCGGCATTACCTGGCATCAATGGCTGCAATCGACAGGGTTGGTCACTGCGCAGGCCACCACAACCGCGTGGATCGTTGCCACCACTCCGATCTTCATGGCCTTACTTGCCTGGCTGGTATTAAAAGAAAAATTAACCTGGGGACAAAGTGCCGGGATCGCGCTCGCGGCTTTGGGCGTGCTTCTGGTCGTCAGCAACGGTGATCTAAGCGGCATTTCCGTCGGCAACTTCGGCACCCCCGGTGATATTCTGATCCTGATCAGTGCACTAAACTGGGCCATTTTTTCCACGCTCTCACGACGTGGGCTTCAAAAACATCCCGCCGCAAGGATGATGTTTTATGTGATGACCTTCGGCTGGATATTTTCATCAGTCGCCTTTTTCACCGGTGGCAATCTCAGCCAAATCCCGAAACTAAGCTTTGATGGCTGGATGGCTGTCGCCTTTCTGGGCATCTTCTGCTCCGGGCTGGCCTATATCGCCTGGTATGATGCCTTACAAGCCATCCCTGCCTCACAGGTGGGGGCCTTTCTTTACCTTGAACCGCTCGTCGCCGTTTTAGTCGCAGCAGTCATTCTTACTGATGAACCTATCACCTGGGTCTCCCTCGTTGGAGGCTCCATCATCTTATTGGGTGTTTATCTGGTCAATCGAATTCCCCCAAAGGAATAAACTCCCTAATCGCAAAAACAACCTAAAATGCAGATATTCTTTGATGGGATAGTCATAGCTGGAAGATATTGGGAAGAAATTCTATTATTCATGGTGCCAGTCCTTGGTTTTGGGGGGCTGATTACAAGTATTCTTTCACGAGAAAAGAGAATAGATTGGCTGCTTTTCCCAATGAGCCTGCCATTGGGAACAATCATATTGGCTCTCCTTTCTTTTGCTTTATTTTCCCTGGCTCGCGTATGGCCCAATATATTGCATTTAGGTAGTTGGATCCTGTTTGTCCTGGGTCTAGGCGCACTTTTTCTGCATGGACGACATGGGCAAGACTGGCGCTCACATATTCTGTACATCATGGGATTTAGCGTGCTTCTGATCATCCGCCTGGCTTTTCTCAAAGATATGCAGTTACCACCCTATAGTGATTCTCCTGAACATTATTTGATCGTTCAGCATTTTCTATCGCCGACCCTGGAGGGGAATTCTTTTTACGCTATCGCAGGCCCATATTATCACTTTGGTTTTCACAGTTTGGCAACATGGCTCACCGTCATTCGGGGGTTTGACTCACCTTTACTTTTGGCTCTGCTCGGGCAAATATTCCTCGTAGTTTTGCCTTTCTCCGTTTTTGCGCTAGTCGGTGGCATCACACAAAACAATACCTCAGCATGGATTGCCCTCCTTCTAAGCGGATTCGGTTGGCAGATGCCAGCATTTGCGGCCAATTGGGGGAAATACCCGGCAATCGTGGGGATGGCAGTATTCCCTGGTGTTCTGGTGGCAATTTATTTGTTTTGGCAAAATAAGAATTTGAAAAATACAACCCTTATCGTTGGCTTATTCTTCGTAGTCGGCGCTGTTTTTTTACATTCGCGTATTCTGGTTAGTTTTGTCCTGGCATTTCTTTCATTTTATCTTGCACTTCAGTTCACAGATTTTCTGATGACAAAAGGAAAGACAATAAAAATAGTTTTATGGGCCATAAGCATCCTCCTCGCATTTTGGATGCACTGGACTACTTTCTTTCAAGTGTATTACAGCAATTATTTTGTGGTGCTAATAATCATCGCCATCTTTATCCCCTTCGCTTTTCGATCATTTCCAATTTTGTCAC
>NZ_CEYOSI010000003.1:0-38178 GCF_982879505.1 Candidatus Desulfolinea nitratireducens | reverse complement strand
TCGGCGTTATCCCAACGTAGCGTTCCTTTTGTGCCGACAATTTCAAGCCGATGGCATGGCGGACGTTGGAAATAATTGACGTGGATACCGCCGATCGCTCCTGATTTTAGCTTGATACCAATCTCCCCAACATCTTCCACACCTGAAAGTTCCAACGGTGAAACGTGCCCCTGAAGGGATACCAGTTCTTCAACTTCTCCCAACAAATAGCGGATGTAATCTATCGGATGAGTCAGTGTACCAATCACCCCCCCGCCTAATTCTGCTCGCGCCGCGTATCTCTGACGGTAATCTTCCCAGGGATGCCAATTTGGTAAATATTCGCCCCAATGAGAATGAAAGCTTAATATCTTCCCCAGCGCCCCATCCTGAATGAGTTCTCGTGCCTTATTCAGCGTGGGATGATAACGGAATTGGAATCCCACCAAAATACGCGACCCACTTTTTTGAACGACTCGGCGTAATTCTGCTACTTGAGTGAGATTATCAGAGATGGGCTTTTCAAGCAGAATATGACATCCAGCCTCTGCGGCGGGGATGGCAACATCCATGTGCAGGGAGGTGGGATTCGCCACCACAACGGCATCAGGTTTCAAGGCAAGCGCGTCCCGTAAATCCGTTTCAACGGGGAGTCCAGCTAACTCTTCATCATCCAATGTGGATTGATGAGTCCGAAACAAAACAATGTTATCCTGGCCCAATTCACGTAAAATCCGCAAGTGACGACGACCTATGGAGCCAAGCCCTGCAATTAGAAATTTCATATAGACCTTATCCATTCATAAACCAGTGTGCGCCATAGAGATTAATGGCGATACTGGCGATAACGAGCAATTGAAAATGCCAAGGTATTCTTTTCTTGAAGCCCAGAGCGAGCAACACCATTAGTGGGACGAGGAAATCGAGAATATACCTATAGCCAAATTGGTGCGCGCCTGTGTTGTGATACAAGCTGAGCAATCCGACCGTGAGGAAGACAGCCACCCAAGAGCCGATGATCCACCAGTCTTTTGAATAGCGACGAAAGAGATAGATGAGAGCAGGCGTAGTCAAGAAAATGCTCATGCCTGTTGCGGAGGGTTCGATGAGCCATCGGCCAGAAGGATTCCAAAATGGCAGTTTAAACAGCATGACTTGTAGATTAATGGGGATGAAATGGGTGGAGAATGTGCCCCATGTTTGGACATTATAGACTATTTCCGGTCCGGCATTAACGGTAACATAGCCAAAATCGAAGAAGTCTTCAAAGCGAAGATAATTATAGAAGAGCAAGCCAACAATGGCTAAACTGATAAAGGGAAGCATTTTTGCTATCCATTGAACAGCTTCTTTTAGCGTCACTTCTCCATTCTCTTCTTTTTTTATTTGCATGGCAATTGCGAAATAGAAGGGAGATGTCATTAATCCCGTTGGGCGAGCGGTGATGGCAATGGCGATCAGTGCGCCGACGAGCCAGGCAGTTTTTTTACGAAGAGCGGCATAAGCCGCGAGAGCCAGAAAGAGGAAAGTTAGAATTTGGCTGAAATACCAGCCGCGCCCACTGATTCCCATCCAAAGATGTGGCGTGCCGAAGAGAAATAAGATGACGAGCATAAAAACACTGCGCGTAGAGAGGGATATCCACTTTCGAGTATTGAGTTCTTTTAATATCAGGAATAAAAGTACGCCGTTGATCGCGCTGGCAACCATCGACAAGTAGCTTGTGCTGATATTTGCCGCGCCGACAAGATAAGCAAGAGGCATCAACAAAATAGCGGGCAAGGGCGGCATGGGCGCGTACCATTTCCCTTTATAGAGGGTCAGGTCATGCGTATAGGGCGGGTTTTCTATGTAGAGTTTCCCTTTTGTGAATTGTTCTGCAAGCAGATCGAAAAATGAATATTTGGTTTTACCGACCCATCCTATTAAGGCAGCGAAATGGGCGTAGAGGAAGAAGGTGATGATGAATAAGCCGAAGAGAGTCAGGATTTGATCCAAACGCGCAATCAGTTGAGATTTACTTTCTTCTATTGGTGTAATCGTTCTTAGTAGGATGATGAAAAGGATGCTAGAAAAAAAGAACCATCCGATAATGCTACTTAATCTTGCGCTGATAGGCTCTAAAAAAAATAAAGGTCGGATTATTGGTGGGACAGAGAGTAATAAAAATGCGCCTGTAAAAATTAAGACAGCATATAATGAGACCATGATGCCGGCGTAATAATTTGAGGAAAGGTCAACGACTATATTTTTTAGTTTTACCTGCCAAGGCCCGAATTCAAAAATCGCAATCAGAATCGCGCCAACATTGATTAGTAAAAGTACCAGAAATACAATAGCGATAAGTACCCGTAATGTTGATAATCCGAAAATGAGTTGATTATTTACTTCTGAACGTGGCAGAATAAAAACAATAAACAAAATTAACCCTGCAATAACATTAAGTCCTAAAAAAAGCGGAAGGATATTTTTTTCTTTTAGACTGAGTTTGGTAATTGGATCGGACATGTATATTCCTTGATACAAGTTTGTTCTAAAGTCGTTACTACGAGAGGATCTCTCTAACTATGCTTTAAGGGGCACTAAAATCATATCGGTAGACGGATGCACCCATAACACGATGTTGATCTTCGATGTGCCCATACTGGTTGAGATATTCGACATAAAATGTCTCCATATCACCTTCGCAGCCGCCACAATCAACAATATGGGAGATGATAACCCAGACTCGGCTATTCCCATTTAATTTATTATCGACATGTTTCTTAAATTGAGTAAGAGCTTGTGTACTGCCCAGGTCGAGACCAGTGATAATATTGCCCGTATCAAGTCCATAGAATGGCGCGTAGTAATTAAAGGACGGGCGAGCTCCGTGATATATGTACACTATATCATCTTCTTCTCTATGCTCACTGACATATTCCATAACAGGTTTTATATCTGCACTCATCCTTGGCGAAATAAGATTGTCGATGGCGCTATTCACAGGTGTCCAAGTTATATACAGCGCAAGAATTAGGTAAGTGACTATTGCCGCAGTGTGATTCCATTTATTAATAATTGTGAAAATACGCCCCAATCCCTCGGCAAGGAACAAAATGATGATGGGGATTAAGAATAGAGCCAAACGTCCACGAATAGGATAGATTTCCATTGTAGAGGCTAGAGAAACGATTAAGACTGGGGTGGTGATAATTAGTGCCTTGTACCAATCCCTGAGAAAAAAAGAAATCAGCCCCATGATAATCAGTGTAGTAGAAAGCAAAAAAAGGTTATCGCGGTCTAAGCCCCAGGAAGTATTCTGCAACAAGGATGAATATGTCTTTATGAACCATCCCCAATCTTTCCACGGAGGGAAAGGCATAAAAGCATTTCGCCAATAATGTTTCAATGACTCGTCTGCAGCTAAAGTGCGCAGAGAGATTAGGTAGGTCGTGCCGAAAGAAACTATCCACGCGGCACCCACGCCAAATATCCAGAAAAGACGCGTGTAGTTTTTTTTGAGCAATTTTTCGAGGGCGAGTACCAAGCCAATTCCGGCAGCGACAAAAGCCGCGGGATGGGATATCCAAATCAAAAAAAAGCCGGTTCTTGCGAGCAAAAAGATGTCTTTTTTCTTTGCATCTTCTCCAAGAGAGCGAAAGGCGAGATAGATCAAAAGGATTACTGCCATGACATCGCTAGCATATTGTTTTAGGTCAGAAGAATAATAGACCAAAGACCATGATATTGCGAAGAGGAGCAGGAAAAGGGTTCCGCCTGCACCAAGATATTCTTTGGCAAGTCGATAGGCGAGATAAGTTGCAATTAAACCCGAAAGGATCGGGGTAAGGCGTAAAATATAATCTTCATTTCCAAAAAGAAGGGTGAAGGTTTTGGTGATCAATAAAAAACCAATTGGCGCGCCTTGATCGTAATCGAGGGGCTGGAGAAGTTCTGCGAATGTGCGGTTAACGATATTAAGTGCAAGATTGGCTTCATCGTGCCAAAGCGAACGATTGGCGATATATTGTCGTAGGCGTAAGGTGATTCCAAAGAGCGTTATTCCCCATAATAAGAAGTTGGATTTACGGATTGAATTCAGTGGCTTCCACAAAATCGGCATTATTTTCCTGGTTTAAACCCTGGTGCTAAAGTTCGTATTTCCACTTTACTAACATCTCCCCTACGACCTCGTTGAAAATCTCGCGGTCACGGACAGTGAAGATATTTTGCCAATTGCCCGCTTTTCCTTTGGGCAGGAAATCGGCAATGGATTTGTTGCGTTCTTTCTGCCAAGTTTGATCTGGATTGGAGGACATTTCGGCTTGGATGGCTTCATCGAGAGCATCATCAATACTGATGTCGAATAAGGCCCAAACTTTTTTCATCACAGTAAGGGGAGTGTAGAGCAAATCCTCGTAGCGAAATTCATAATAACGCTCGCCAAATAAACGCTTGCCTGCGTCCGCGGTCTCTATCAGATTTTTGACCCAGCCTTCGGCGTTGGCACGCAGCCATTTCTCTGTGAAGATAGAGCGTTCGCCTGTCGTGAAGGGCGTCTGGTCAGCACGCAGAGCATCCACAATCTGCTTATCTTCTTTCGTTAGGAATTTTGACTCTTCGACGAAGTTGCGAAAACGCTGCGAGATGAGCACATCCCGCCCGTCGCGGACGATGTTGATCAGGTAGGCATCGGGATAAACGGCGTGCATCAGTCGCACGGATTCGCCGTCGTTCAAGCTGTTAGGGCTTTTATCGCCGACGATGTGCTTCTCTGCGCCAGCACGCTTTGCATCACTTTCCATGATGTAGTCGGCAGCAGCGCGCATCACCAGTGGGGACAGGTCTGTGCCATCGTTCCAGCGGTTGGAGCGGCGGGTGAGCCACTCTTCCATCTCAGCGCTGTCGACCAGCGATTTAAGTAGCGGCTTGCGGGTGAAAAAATGCGCCTGCCAATTGCAATGCACTTCGGGATGCAGGCGGATGAGCCGTGCCAGCAGCGTCGTCCCCGAGCGGGCATGCCCGTAGATAAAGAATTTCTCCATCGGGAAGAATTGCTTCATCTCGGCGACCTGCTCCGCGGTCAACGGTGGGATTTCAGCACGTGGACCTGTTTTATCTTCGCCGCGCAACAAAATGCGGCCAGCGGATTTTATGCGTTTGACTACTTCCATGCTTCTCCTACAAAATAAACTAACACAAAGATCTCAAAGGTTCTCGAAAAGAAACAAAAAAGATTTTTTTTGTGCTTTCTTCTTGTTCTTTGTGTTTAATTTTTTTACTTACTCAATACCTTCAAAACAAACTCAGCCGTCCTCTTGCCTGAGGTCGCATCGGTAAAGGTGATCTCCTGTTCGATGAAGGCTTTGCGCTCAGCGCCATCCAGCGTGGGGTCATTCAGGTAGGCGTTGACCACATCACGCAATTCGCTTTCGGTGGCAGCCACTCGCCCGGCATTCGCTTCCCTAAAGCGTAAATGCGTCGGCCAGCCACCGATCTTCTGCAGTGCCAGCGAGTATTTTCCGGGCTTGTTCCAGCCGCCGAGAGTATCGATCACTGCCGCCACGATCGGGCGGTTGTGAACAGCCGCCTCGACCACCATCGTCGAGTAGACCGTCACAAAAACGTCGGAATAGGCCATCATGGATGTTTTCTCATCCATATCTTCGCCACCATAATAGCCAAGGGACCCGCCAAGGGCAACTGGGCGGACAACGTGGACGTTGGCGTGCTTCTCTTCGAGAGCATGGATCTGCGCCCGTTCTTCAGCGAAAATTTCCGGCTTGTCCTGAAAATGGCTGGGGTGCAGACGAATCAGGAGTTGGCTTGGCTCATCTAATTGCCCCAAATTCACTATTTTAGCAAGAGCTTCCACGTTGGGGAAATTCGGCGCAAAGTGGACAAAGGAACAGGCATAGGAAATTAGCTTGCGACTTGGGTTGAGATTATGCAGTTTGAAATACTCTTCCCTTGACATCAACCACGTTTTACGGAAATAGCCATCGTAGGAGGGAATCCCGCCAATATGCACGTGCGATGCCTCCCAATCGGAGCCGAGCACCAATTCCTCTTTTTGCTTCTCAGACCAGCAAGTTGCCCAATCCATGAATGCGCCGGGGATGGCGTAGCTGCTCGGATTATCCCATCCGATGATGGCTGCCATTGTCGGAATCCCGTTCTTCTTTGCTTCGCCGAGCAGATAGCGGTCCACGCGCCAACCCGCGGTCGAGGCGATCACCAAATCCGGTTGATATTTTTCGAAGAGGTCCCTATAAATCCCGGGGGTGAATCTCATCTGCATTCTAACGAGCATTTTGCGCGCCCATTTGCTGGAGCGCAGCAGGATGATCATCAGTGCGGAGGGCAGCCAAATCCCGATTCGGAATTTCCAGGTATTTTCTTTGAGCACTTCCCAGATGTGGCTGTCTTCGGCTTGGTTGTTGATGCGCCACGAGCCGCCGACGCGACGAAGATAGATGAGCAAGGCTTGCAGGCGCGGCTGAACGCTTTTAGCGTAGGCGTTAGCTTCTTTCAGGCGCAAGCCCTCGAAGATCAGATTTGGTTGCCCGAACCGCTCAGCGATGCGGTCTTTGGTCTCGTCATCGGTAAAAAGGACGACTTCGACGCCCACATCAAGCAGGGTCTGGACAACGTCGCTTTGCAGGAAGTAGATCAGTGCCATACCGTGGTCGGCGATGATGAAAATGCGTTTGGTCATGAATAATACCGTTTGAAAATCCAGTTATAGATCGCCAACAAAACCTTCTTGACCGGCGCAAAATGCCAAATGGATGCAGATTTCCTCTCAATCTTCTCCTGCCCCATTTCGCCACGCAGATAACCCAGCGTATTGGACAAATTCATCACCAGCGGATCGGAAACCATCAGGCGCAGGAGACCAGCTTCGTTCATCCGCTCATCGAGCTGACGGACCTGCCCCATCGGGCGGGACATGTCGAAGGGCAGAAATTGCTGGAGGGTGGATTTATAGGCCACAAATTGCCAATGGGATGCACCAGCGAGAGCCGTCACTGCGGGCTTTTTTTTCGATCGCGTAGCATTTCGTAGAGAAGCAGTCTCCCTCTCAGTCGAGGAGATTGCTTCGGTCGCTTCGCTTCCTCGCAATGACGAGGAATAGGTTATTTTCCAATCTCGCGTCTCATCATATACCTTTAGATTTTCTTTCTCGGTCTGCCCAAGGGAGAGATTGAATTCCAGGAAGGTCTCCCAGGGGATGAATTGCCCTTCTTCACAGGTCGCATTTTTCTGCGCCCACTCGACTGTGGATGAATAAAATTCAGGTGGCGTACGGAAAGGGCGGGCTGTGACCATGCCCACATTCGGGAAGGTCTCCAAAATTTCAACTGAGCGCGCCAGCCAATTGGGGTAGTAAAGAATATCGCTATCAGCGTAGGCGATAATCTCGCCTGGCGCCCCTGCCAGGATCATATTCCACGCCCCGCCCTTACCAACATTCTTCTCCGAAAGCAGCAAATACTGGATACGCCCAGCTTCTTTTTCTGCGATCAGATAATCCCGTGCTTCGGCGCAGGAACCGTTGTCGAAAACCATCAAGTCGAAGGGCAGACCGGCATCTTTGCGCATGGATTCGAGACTGGCTTTGAGTACATCCAGTCCCTCTTCATAAAAGCCACTTAAAAAGGGAAGATAGGTCAAAACGGCAACGGTGATCCTCTCTGGCTTGACCACTTCCTTGACGAATTTGGCGGGGTTTTGTCCTTTTCTCATAAATAAATTCCAGGTTAAAGTTGAAGGTTGCAAGTTACAGGAAATTCATAAAAACCTATTTCCCAATTATCTTTTTGAATATTTTAGCCCAACGCTTGGGACGGACGACTTTTTCCACTTTCTCTTCTTTCAAAAAGAAAAAGAGTTTACGCAGAAACTGTTCCACACCGCGCCAGAAGCGTCCACTTGTCAGGCGAGGGCGGGTGATTTTACCATCCCGCAGTTGGCGCTTGGTATCTTTGATCGTATAACGCGTTACCGCAGCGCCGCCCGCCATCTGCATATTCTCATCGGTTTCGGGCAAATTATAATGAATTTCTCCAGTGGGCAGATGCCGATAGTCGTGGTTCTGATGCACGATCATCACATCCGGCGTGGCATCAATCGTCGTCCACTTCTCAGCGCGCGCCTTGAAGATCATCCAATTATCCCAGCCAGCACGCCCAATTGCAAAATCGGGGATGTCCATATAACAAGCGCGCGGGAAGATGAAATAGTCGCTCCCGGCGGGGCGATGTAATTGACCTTCTTTTTGGATATTTTTTTTTAATCGGGATTGCCAATCTTCAGAAAATTCCATTGGTTGGGTAACATCCAGATCCCAGCGCTGTCCCATTAAAACGAATTTCTCGAAACGTGACACGATCCTTTGGCTTGCACCCACTATTTCATTCATCAGCAGGATGTCGGTATTGATGATCCCCAAAAGCGGACTCTCGCTATTTTCGCGCGCCAACGCAAACATGGAGGAGATTAACGGCGTCCCGTTCTCGTTGAGTTCCACCTTTGGGAGGTGGAGCACGCCCAAATCGCGGGCGGCTTCGGCAAGACCCTCCTCGTCCCCCAGCAGGATGACATCCACATCCGGGAGATGAGTCCACGAGGCAATCGCGTTCCGCTGAATGGTCGCAATATGCGGATCAGTGAAGGGTTTTGGGGAGGAAAATAAAGTAAGCAGTGTCATAGGTTTCAGTATTCAGTCTCTGAGCGGAACATCGAATGAAGTGAGATGTGTTGTCGCCTGTACCCGAATGGGTGAAGAGCGGCGTTTGTGGAACCCGTCCTTTACCCTCTCGGGTACAGGCGTCTGCGCTCCCTATCGGTCGCTCCGCTCACACCGTCCCGGTATCCTTCGGGAGGAGCTGTGTTTATTCCATCAAAGTTTTATGGTGCACATCAGCATTGATCTTTGCCAGCTCGGGTTCACGGTCGAGCAAAGCGAGAATGTCGTGCCATGAAAAATCATCATTATTAAAACGGCCAAAAATTTCTCGGATAAATTCAAGGTCTTCAGGTGTATCCACCGTCCAGCGGAGAGCGCCGTAATCGAGGTCGTGATTGAGTAAGGCTATCCTAAAGTTACGCTGAGAAACCCCGGTTGAAAGGTTTGCATGTTGAAAGGTTTGCAAGTTTACGCCTTCGTACAGATAAGGCATAACGTGCTCACGCTGGTGCTTTTCGGTGGCATTCGTCCAGGCGTTTTCAAGAGCGGCAAAGGTGCAAACTTCGGTATCCAGACCAATCGGGAAAGTGCGTCCCATTGGCGGTGGGAGGCGGTTGGCGACAAAATCAAAATTCATGTCACCACGAGGAGCAAGCTCTCGCGACGCGGCAGTCTCCGCACTCATAGAGGGGGATTGCTTCGTCACCTCGTTCCTCGCAATGACGGCGATGGTTTGATCTACCACATCTGGATCGAGCACCGGGCAATCTGCCGTTAAACGGACAATGATCTCTGCTTCATATTCTCTCGCTGCCTGATAGTAACGATCAAGAACATCGTTCAGGCTACCGCGGGTAAAGTTATATCCTCGTTCGGCACAGAACTCCGCAATAGGGTCATCGCTGGGATCAGTGGTTGTTGCAACAATAACTTGATCTACCAATTTGGCGCATAGAGCACGCTCAACGACGCGGGCGAGCATCGGCTCTCCGCCAATATCGAGGAGTACCTTTCCTGGCAAACGGGAGGAGGACATACGGGCCTGGATAATGGCAATTGTGCGAGGTTTCATAAGGAAAAGCCTGCACCACGAAGACA
Organism: Candidatus Desulfolinea nitratireducens; assembly: GCF_982879505.1. Lineage (NCBI taxonomy): Bacteria > Bacillati > Chloroflexota > Anaerolineae > Anaerolineales > Candidatus Desulfolinea > Candidatus Desulfolinea nitratireducens. The sequence continues at coordinate 28,427 of NZ_CEYOSI010000003.1, read as the reverse complement.
CAAAGGACACGAAGAATCTCTTTGTGTAAACAAAGAAATACCTTTGTGCTCTCTGTGCCTTTGTGGTGAATTAATCAATATGTGCCTCCGAGGGGATGGGGAGCATGGTCACAAATCCCTTCGCTCTAAACTTCTCAACGTATTCGTAAGTCTCCCAATAGTCGAGACCGGTTTGTTCGGCGATGTCGAAGATCGAATGTTCGCCTTCGAAGCGCATCATGATCTTTTCGATGGCGCGGTTCAGGTTCCAGTTATCGCGCCAATCCACCCACAGGCCATGGCCAGAAAGAAAAACAGGGCCACGGAAAGTTCGTTTGGGAATATAGTTCGTGGCAAAGATGCGAACGATTTCCTCGGCAATATCGGCAGCCCCAACAAGCATCTCTTCGTCCATGATATTGAGATTGTCTTCGGTGGTGTGGTATTCCTCGTAAGGAAAGCGGTTGAGCGAGATGCAGGGTACATTGACGCCAGGTCCGTTGATGACGCGTTCGTCGTTCGCAGGGGCGGCGGCGAAATCGCGTTCGTCGACGTCTTTTTCACGCAGAACGTATTGCGTAATTCTGTCGAGAAGATGCGTATGTTGGCGGGAGTGATGCCACGCCAACTTATTTTTGTTGCCCGTCATTTCCATGAAGATGCCGCCCTGCAAATTAGGGATCAGGTCTTCGTTATTCGCTAAATAGGCGATAGTGCCGATGGTTTCGGGTCCGAACCAGAAGCGGACGCTCATCGAGCCTGCGGGGAGCGGGTTTTCTGCCAGTCGTTTGGCAAGCTCAATGGTGGAAACCACCCCGGCGAGATCATCGTTCGCCTGCATGGGATGACAACTGTGAGCCTGGATGATGATCTCGCCGGCAGATTTAACGGCACCACCTTCGGGATGCAGCACACCGTGTCCAATACGCAGACCAAGTTCCGGGTCGCGGGCGAATTCGACGTTTATCACAGCATGATAACGGGCATCACGATCAAGGGCATCAAATTGATTTTTCGGGAGACAAAATCCCCAATCCCGTTCGTAATATTTAAACTCCCAGGGGATGGCATCAGGGAATTTCTCGTTAAAGCGCAGATGCGGTTCCAGTTCTTCCCAGGTTAATATTTGATCAATGGGCAGGGAATACGAGATGATATGAAGAGGATTGTCAGCAAAATCAACGATCCGTTCACCGCCCTCAGTCTCCAGATAAGCCTCATGGACGATATAACGCTCAGGCACTTCCCAGGTCCAGACGGGCGTACCGGGAGCGTAGGTTTCTGTCTCGTAATTGATTTCGTCCGGGAGGTACCCGCCGATGATCTCGAGGGTTTTATCCATATCATCAGAGACGATGGTCCGATGCAGGGGCAACAGTTCGGCGATGATGGATTTCAGGGATGGGTAGGGTTTCATTTTGTGTTTTTAACCACGAAGTACACGAAGGTTTAAACAATTATTCGGTTTTGTATTCGGTTGATTTCTCGAACAACTGTGGCTGAGTATGATGAGCTACTTTATAAGCAGGGCGTTTTCTTTCCACAGGCTGCATATTCATAACAAGGGCTTCAAGCATAGGTTTGCGGTTTTTTTCTTTTGCGCCAAGATGATAGAAGTGGTCTCTTGTGATGATATGAAAGTTATGCCAATATTCTTCGATGCGTTTGTTTTCTCGATGTTCGTTGCTATGCCAAGTAGATAGAATAAATTTGGCTTTTGTTCCTGAAAGTAACTCGAAAAGTTTTCGGTCTTTTTCTTCATTCCAAGCGTTAAAATAATCTGTATGTCTGCCTTCGTAGGGAGGGTCGCAGTAGATAAAGTCATTTTTGGTTGCCGAGTTGAAGGTTTTTTCAAAATCTTGGCAACAAAATTCCCATTCATTTAAACTGCATAATTCTTCAACATCTTTAACTTGGTTGACGATTTTTGTAACATAAGCTTTTGAAAAACGTTCTGGTTTATGCCCAAAGGGAACGTTAAAGCCGCCACTGCGATTGAAGCGTATCATGCCATTAAAACAAGACCGGTTTAAGAATAAAAAGTCTAAAGGCTCATGCTTTTCATTAAATCGTTCCCTGACTTCATAATAAAATTCTTTGCCCTTCTCTTTTAGCTTTTCCCCTTCTTCTTTCAGAAAATTTCTGACAATGCCTGCTGTGATTTTTCCAACGTTAATCTCTTGATAAAACTTAATAATGTGAGGGTTGCTATCTGAGAAAATAGCTTTTTTAGGTTTGATATTAAAACCAACCACACCTGACCCCATAAAAGGCTCAATCCATGTGCCACCTTCCTCAAGTTGAACATGTTCTTGAATCCACGGGACAAGTTTTGTTTTTATCCCCTGCGTTTTGATAGGGGGGACGATAATTCTAGCCATTCTTTTTCTTCTTTGGCTTTAATTTTCTGGCTTTAGGGACAACCAAACTTGTATCACCACCCCTATATTCTACAAAATCGGTTAGCGTTGTAATTTTTCTGGTTTTGCCGTCTTTATCTTTTTTCGTGATTTTCCCGTAATTCATCCAATAATCATCGAACCACTCTTCACCCAACTTGCTGAAAACACCTTTTCCAGCAAGTACATCTTCGATTTTAGCAATACTACCAATATTAGCTGTATTGCCGCTTCCGCTTTTATCACTGGCGATGCGCCATTTTTCAGCGACAAAGAATTGAAAATCGCCAATCACAGAGGTAATTGATTGAAGTTCTGACAATCTATGCGTTTGCGTCTCTGCTGAATGTGTACCACTTGTACGAGAATAAATAATGCCAAGACTAAAATGTCCAAGATAATCACCATAAGGGAATTGAACGTTTTTTGTGCTCTGTCGGTTTGTGAAGTATTCCCCATGAGAGCCAAGCGTAAAGCCATTGCAAAAGCCAGGATAATCTTCCAGCCGATACGTTGTTTTTAGATCAACAGCAAACTTAATTGTCTCGTTTCGCTTATTGATAAAAGACAAGTCAGGATAATAGTTTTGATATTCAGGCAAAACAACGGCATAGCCGATTGCCTCAGCAAATGCAATGATTTGTGGAAAAAGATGAATTTCAAGAATCTTGGAAACGACTTTTGTGTCAGAAGAAATTGAGTAGATATTTTTGTAAGTATCAATAAAGCCCTTAATTGTCCATTGCCCATCTTCTGTGGAAATGTGATTTTCCAGTGTTTTTACAAAGGTTTTTAATTCTTGATAAAAATCATTCTTTACTTTGCTCATTAAATTATCCTGTGCGATAAATGAAAAAGGTGAGTGTCTTGAAATTATACTCACCTTTTCATTTCCAAGTTTTACTTCTCAATATAGTACAGCAAATACGGGTCGCGCTTCATCTCGCGCAGGGTAAATTCATAGACTTCATTCGCCTTCATTAGCTTGACATCCGCTTCGCCGATTTTACGACTCTTGATGATCTCCGCTTCTTCGAGCAGGGCACCCATCGGATCGACCATTGTGTGGACGCCCATATCGAGGTCACGGACAAGCATCTGATAGGTATCTACGGTTGTATTGCCATCCCAATCGGTGATATTGCCCGTGAAATCTTTCAGGAAACGGTAATCGACCCCTTCCAACTCTTCAACGTGATGAAAAAAGGTCATACTGTCATTATAAGAAAGACCAATCACCATGATTTTTCCATCCAGTTCACGCAATTTGGCAAATGCAGAATTCGCGCCATAACTGCTTTTATAGCGTAAATTGCCAAAAGTTTCGGCATATTTACCAATCACGGCAAAAGAATAAATGGGGTGAAACACCCGGCTGGCACGTGGATCAAGTCGCACCAGATTGGTCATATATCCCATTTGTGAGGGTGTCAGGCGCACATCCCAACCAACACCTTTGCAAAAATCAAAGTTGAAGGTTGGCATTAACAGTGTGCCATCTTCGCCGAGAGCTTCAAGCAAAGCATCGATCACTGCCTGGGGGCCACCATCCACATCACCCAATGATTTATAGGATGAGTGAACAAGCAGGGTATCCCCTGCTTTAACGCCAAGATTCTGAAAGCCGCTGAGAAGTTGTTTAGAAATTAAGCCCATGCGTTATACCGTTAAGCTACATCATCCAGTTTTTTCTGCACATCAGCAATGACCTGGGCTTTTTCTTGCTCTTCTACTATACCCTTCTCTTTTAATTCAGTTACTTTGGATTTATGTTTATCCAATTCCTTTTCAGTTCCTTTGAGTCGCTTCTTTTCCATGGAGAGCGACACGCTGCGTTTAATGGCTCCCGGCGTCATCAGCAAAACACCGATCAAAAGTCCAAAAGCAAGAGTAACAAGAAGGACTAGTGCCAGCGACTCTGTGAGTTGGAAATTGAGAAATGTAACCGTTACAGATTCTGGGTTCCCAAGCGCAAAAATCACGGCTACTACGGCAAAGGCCAAAGCCAGGATCAAGGTAAAAATCACCAGCAGGTTCTCCTTTTCACTTAAATTGGGCTGTAAGCTCATAGGCTTGCAGCAATTTTTGGAAATTTTTCGACCAATCAGCACGCGCCTCAGCAACTTCCCGAGACTTCGCACCATTCTCATTCAGGGTATCACGCTTGTCGGCAACTCGCAAGATGGCCTTGGTCAGTGCATCCACATCGCCATCAGGAAAGAGCCAGCCGTTCTCCCCTTCAATCACCCATTCTTTATTCGCAGGGATATCCGAGATCAGGCAGGGCAACCCGCAAGCCATCGCCTCCATTAAGGAAACGGATGACCCATCCACATGCGAGGGCGAGATGTAGACATCTGCCATATTATAGTAGCGAGGCAAATCTTTCTGGCTGATATAGCCGCCAAAGTGGACTTGATCCATCACTCCGCCAGAGGTCAGGATGCGCCGCAAGAGGCGATTCTGCGATCCACCCGCCAGCAGGATCAGACTCAAATCTGGCCTGCTCTTTGCAGCCTGGACAAACGCCCGGGCGAGAACATCGACCCCATAACGTGGCTCCCAGGAGCGGTTGCAGAATAAAGTGATCCCTTTTTTATGTTTTTCCGTTACCTCGTTGGGTTTGTAATGGGCAAGGTCTACTCCCCAGGGAAAAACGGTGGTTCTTTCAGAGTTCATCCCATACTGAATGGCTTTATCGCGAGTGACCTGCGCATCGCTGATAAAAAAGGTACTTCTGCGTAAAACAAATTTTGTGACCCGCTCCCACCATTTGTTCCGATAAACATCCTCCATCAAATCGAAGCCCCAGGACATCATCAGGAGCGGGCGGAATCTCGTCAAAACGGCGACCAAACCCACGGTCTGGATCGGCCCGGCGTGCAAAATATCGGGCTGGGTACGCTTGATCACCCGTCGCAGTCCACGCACATAACGAGGCACATCCCGCCAGCGAAAATCGCGCTTTCCGCCCTCCCAGATGACTTGCTCTATCTCTGTCGGGACAATTCGATCTTCGCTCTCATTTTTGCTGCGTTCCAGACGCACAAAATAGACCTGATGCTCCGTCTTCGCCAGTGCGGAAAGAAAGCGGTGGTCGTGCGGGGAATAGCCGAAGGAAAAATACAAAATACGCATTGGATTATCCGCCAAACCTTTCAAGCCATTGATAATATAAGGAAGGATTTTGATTAAGAAAGTTATTCTCATCGCCTGTGAAGCCAATTATAAAACCTGCCAATACAGTAAGCATGGAAACTAATATCCATAATAAAGCAGCAATACGAATCTGAAACTTATTTTGTGCAAAGGTATGCAAATAAGAGCCCATAAAAATAACCGAGAGCACAATTAAAAGAGTGGATATATCAAAAAGATATCTCATCGCCGAATTGATGAAAATCACCAGGATAAATGCCTGGATCAAAAAACATCCAAGCATGGAAAACCTGTACCAGGAAATCTGGTTTTCATGGCCCCCATCTCCAATTTCTGGTACGGAGAGGTCTCCATTGACCAACAACCAAAAATATCTTGCCAAAAATAATAAAGCCAATCCTACGAGCGGAACAATAAATAATATTCCTGCAACCGGTTCAGTATAATAATAATGCTCGGGGATATGAATAAAGTAAGGCCACATATTTTCCTTCACCCAGGGTACTGTCAAAAAAGGAAATTCACGATCCAGCGAAGGTGGGCGAAAGACATATGAATATAAATTTGGAATAATGTAGTTTGCAGAACTTGTATCTTTGTAATTGGGAGGCAGGGAAGACCCGGTCAGTTGATAACGATGCCCAAATTCAAATATTGAGTCAAAGCGATCATAGTTGTACCAAAGCATGAAACAAGCCACCAAGGCAAGCGGCAGAAAAGCTGCAGTAAGCGCAGGTAGGGAAAAATTGATCTTCTTTTGATTGGCAACAAAGATGCGCCAAAAAATAACAATGGCGAGAAATATTACTGACGGGAGTAAATTAATCCTTGTTGCACCTGCCAATCCAAAAGATAGTGAAGCTAAAACGATATGTCCCTTATTCAGCATAGGGGATCGAAATGCTCGAAATAGCGCAAAAAAGCCCATCATTAAAAAACACTGACCACCTACTATAGAAACTTCGTAGAACTTCGGGCGTGTTAATAACCATATCAATGGAATATTCACAGTTGAGGCAATTACGCCACCCCAAAATACCCAGGCAGGATATTTATATTTTCTATGAATATCCCTAAGAAGGAGCACAGAAAATGATGCGATACCAATTACAAATAAAAATACTAATCCGGTATCGGTCACAGGTTTGGATGTTATCGAAGAAACAAGCACCCCAATAACTGCGGGGATTGGGCCCCAATATAAATAATATTTTCCCTTATAAAAGGATGTATCCCATAAATACTCAATCCCATTTCGCTGTTGAAGATCATAGGGATTTTCCAATTGTAGCAATTCAGGGCTGGGTTCAACCAGCAAATGGGTTTGACCCTGTTGGAATGCCTGAGAGAGCTTCCAATAATAATCCTTCCCGGAAGGCCATTTGTCCATACTGCCTATGGTAATGATCCAAATATATATCCAGACAATACAACAACCTAATAAAACCAGTCCGATATTCGTTAGCTTTTGGGAAAACCACTTATATAATCCTGATGTACTTATCCTGACAGCAAAAGATGAATCGCAAATAAAATGAATAATATTTTCGATCTGCGATCTTATCTGCCGTATCAATTTTATTAAAGCTTGAAAAAAGGAGTGTTTTTTTAAGGTGCCTTTTATATCCGCATATCCGTTGTTTATAATCGGCCCAAACCAATAATATGCTCCAAAAAAACTAATCCCAAGACCAAGAACCAACATCTTAAATCGTCCCGTTCCCCAACCAGGGTCATTATCAAACCCAAGTCGAAAAGCAAATATGGAGATTAGAATAATGCCCATACCGCCCAGAATGATCGGTAATCGAATCAGGATTTTACGACTCATTTTTACTGACCCAAATCCGTCCAGCGCAGTTCCTTGCCCAGCGGCATATCGCTCAAGGCCCTGGTTCCAATAATTTTCAGAATCTGATCCGGCTTGATGGCACCCTCGGTTGCGGGGCGGAGCACATCGATCATCTCGCGGGTGAAAATTTCACCAGCTTTGATATCTCGCGCAGCACGCAAACACCGGCGTTGTACAACTTGCGTATCTTGCTCATTGGCAGCAATAGTTTTATCTGCAGAGCCAAGCGCACGTTCCAGCAGGCGGGTTTCACGCACCATATCTGCCCAGGCTTCAGGATTCATGGCAAATTTATGGTCGGGACCTTCGCGATCATTGCTATCGGTAAAATGACGTTCGATCACACGCGCACCCAAGGTCACTGCACCGAGCACCGTTGCATTCCCATGTGTGTGATCTGACAAACCCAAGACTACGTTGGGGAACATATTGGCGTAGGTTTTTAGCACATTCAAATTTATATAATCATAATTATCAGGGCTGGCCGTGTAATTTGTATTGCACTGCATCAGCACCAATTGTTTATTGATCTTCAATATGGCGTGAACCGCTTTTTGTACTTCGCCAATATTTGATGCGCCGGTAGCGATCAAAACTGGTTTGCCCTTGGATGCGATTAACTCCAGAGATTCGATCCAGTCAATTTCACCGGAGCCGATCTTATAAGCGGGCAAATAGGGGTCTATTGCATCGATCGACTCAAAATCGTAAGGTGAAGTGAAATAATGGATGCCAACATCATTGCACTCTTCAACAAGCGTGGGGGTCCAACCAAGCGGGATGGATGCTTCGGAGTAGACTTCAAAAACAGATTTTTTCCATGTCGCCTGATGAGATACCTGTCCCCCGTCCATGGCCTTGAAACCGTAATCTGAGACGATCTTGGGGGCTTGGAAATTCTGAAATTTTGCAGCATCCGCTCCGGCTTCTTTTGCCAGGCGAATGAGCAGCATGGCACGTTCCAGATCACCATCGTGATTCGCGGCGATGTCGGCGATGAAATAAGTTGGGTGGTTTGGGCCGATTAGTCGATCAGCAATTTTGATTTCCATAGCAAGATTTTCTCCTTTCATTACATATCAGGGGCAAACATATTGAGAATGACAAAGAACATCCACATCTTGTTGCGAAATATCATAAATCAAGTAACTATAAGCAATTGTTCCCGTCGGTTCGAAGTTTTCTCGTAACCATTGAAAATCTTCCATTTCTCCAAAAACACCTACTAAATAATTAACCGGGACAATTATTTGCCCAGCACTGATACTGTCTGGGGCATACAAAATATCTGGATGTTTCTCCCTATACTCCGCAAGATAATTTTTACCTTGATCCCAATCAAGATTAGAATCTGCCAAATATTTGTATGCCGTTTTACGATCCCAAACAAACTCGTTGAAGTAAGCCAGGTAGTGTGGATAATACGATAAAACCGAAATAATCAGATAACCACCCAGCACAATAAAGGCTATTTGGCGAGCTTTTGTAAAACCTTTCCAGTTTTTAAAAAGGTGTCCTGAAAAAATATATGCCAAAGGATAAATAACTAAATAATGACGGATGCCAATTTGAGTATTATAGAAGAAATTGAGGTAAATAATAAAGAATAATACAGGCAGTAAAAGAAATACCTCATCATCCCAAAGACGTTCCTGACGTTTTTTATCCTTTACAAAGATAACCAGTGCCAAAAGCAAGAGTATTTGAGTAGCAATAGGAACTTTAAGCAAGGAGGCCACAAAGAAATAACCCTTAAAACCATCCCCATCCCTAAGATTGCCCAATAAATAAATACGACCGTACCCTACACCCATTCGCTCCCTATAACGGACCAGATCAATACCTTCTAAATAAGGGTAGGGCACTGGGACTGGTATATTTCCAAGTCCACTATTTGCTTCCTGGAAAATTTTCAGCTCCTCTGATTGGAAATTGTAATCTTTGAAACGCGTAAAACTACGGTTGAACCAATATCCTAAATTGATCACCATCAAACTGACTATTGAAACAATTCCTATCCAGTATAAAATTTTCCCCAAATACCCGGCCACTTTCCTAATGCTAATAAAAGAGTCAGAAGAAAAGCAATCAAAGAGGACCAGCATAAACAAACAAAGAGGAAATAAATATAATGATGAATACTTGGCAAGCTGGCTTAATCCCAACATAATAGCAAGGATGAACCCTGTACGTGGACTTTTATCCTTTGAAAATTTCCATAGATAATAAAAACAAAATAAAGTCATTCCAACCCCGTATAAATCTGTGGTTACTAGTTGAGAATGCGCAATAATATTCGGGTCAAATATATAGAGCAATAACGAAATAACAGCAGGGATAAATCCATATAAACTTCGAGACCAATAAAAGACCAACCAGGCAACCAAAGCTGAGAAGAAAATTGTCATTAACCGTGCAGTTGAAAATTGATTAAGAAACTCTCTAATCCCTCCAGATGGGAAAAATTTTATATCTTCATCGGGGATGTAATTTGCCATTTTTGCTGGAAAGGCATTAAGAGCACTAAAAGGCATCTTGCTATCATCTACCAATCCCTTTTTATTTACAAGACGGCTTGCATCCCTATTGAGAATTTTGGTCCCATACTTATAATGCTTGCTTTCATCCGCCGTTATCGACAAATTCTTCATGCTTAAATAACTAATCAAAACAAACAACAGGATTAGCATCATTGCTACAAGGTTTTCCCTTTGTTGAATAAAGCCCTTCACCTTCACTCCTGTTGATAACCCCGCAATTTCTGTGGATAACCCTGTTGGTATTGTGTATAAAACTTCGTTAAACCAGTGGAAAATTCGGGGATTACCTGCCCCAAAGCTGTGGAGAGCTTGTGGATAGATAATTTTAAGTTGGGAGAGCGTTTCGCTGCTAAGCCTGATTCAGTGACGGAAATAGGGCGGATTAACCCCTCATCAAAACCAAATTGACGGGCGATGGCACGACCAAACTCATATTTCGTGATCGCCCGTGACCCGACGACGTGATACAGCCCCGAAAGGCTTTTTCCCAGCATCCCGAGCAGGGTATCTGCCAGATCGCCGACAAACAGCGGGCAGAACCAGACATCGTCAAAACCGTTGACCTGTTTCCCTGCATCCAAATTGTTGACAAAATATTCAGATAAAGAACGACTTCCTGAAAGGCTCCAGCCAAAAAAATTGACACGGGCAATAACTGCATCTGGATTCGCTTCCAGGACAACTCGCTCACCATCCAATTTGCTGCGGGCATATACCCCAAGTGGATTTGGCTCATCTTCTTCGGTGTAGATACCCACCTTGGTACCATCGAAAACGGCATCGGTGGAGATATGCAAGAAGCGAATATTTCTGGATAAACAGGCAGATGCCAAATCACCGGGCAGATCAGCATTCAGGCGCTGGACGTTGCCCGGGTCCAGCTCGCAAGCGTCCACATCGGCGTTCGCGGCGCAATGGATAAGGGCATCTGGCTGAGATTCATCCAAAATCCGGGAGACAACATCCGCATCCATTAAATCCGCTTTGAGCAGTTCAAAGGGAACATTGGCTAATTTCTGGCGATCCACACCTATGATTGTATGTTTCACCGCCATTTGGAGGCTAAGATTCAATCCAAGTAAACCGGAGGCACCTGTTACAAGGATGCGCATTATCCCTCGAGTTTTCCTTCGTTGAAGGCTTTTTCAAAGGGGGCGATATACTTTTTCATGCCCTCCAGATCGAGCCATTCGGAATTATTGTCGCTGGTATAGGTAAATCCTTCAGGTAGGGATTTGCCTTTATCCTGCCAGGAGTAGCCAAACCATGAGGCTTCGACAGGCTGAACGACGAACATGGTCTCGAGCTCGACAGAGTGGCGGGCTTCATCTTCCGAAAGGAGATCTTCGTGGAGTTTTTCGCCGGGGCGAATTCCGATAATCTCGATTTCTGCATCGGGAGCGATGGCACGAGCGAGATCAATCACCGTGGTGGATGGGATTTTGGGGACGAAAACTTCGCCGCCTTCCATCTGCTCAATGCAATTGATAACGAAGTTGACTCCCTGCTCAAGCGAGAGCCAGAAACGGGTCATGCGGTCATCGGTGACGGTCAGCTTGCCAGTGGCACGCATTTTCAGGAATAAGGGGACAACCGAGCCACGCGAGCCGACCACATTCCCATAGCGGACGCAGGCGTAACGAGTCGCTTTTCCTGCCGCATAGTTATTGGATTGAACCACCAGCTTTTCGGCGACCAATTTTGTGCCTCCATAAAGGTTTGCGGGGCTGACAGCTTTATCAGTGCTCAGAGAGAGGACTTTGCTGACGCCCGCATCCAACGCGGCTTCAACAACATTGGAGGTACCGATAATATTGGTTTTGATCGCCTCCATCGGATTATATTCGCAGGCGGGAACCTGCTTTAGTGCCGCCGCATGGACGACGATATCCACACCGTGCATGGCGCGCAGCAGGCGGTCGCGGTCACGCACATCGCCAATAAAATAGCGCAGACGCGGATCGTTATAGCCAGCCACGCGCATTTCATGTTGTTTGAGTTCATCCCGGCTGAAGATGATGATCTTTTGCGGGTTTTTCTCTTCAAGCAGGATTTTGGTGAATTTCTTGCCGAAAGAACCGGTTCCGCCGGTGATGAGGATGGTTTTGTTTGTCCAATTCATTATTTGCTCCATTTTTTCACCACAAAGACGCGAAAGGTATAAGGGAAAACTTTGTGTACATTGTGGTAATGCTCTATTTTTCTTTTCTAAATACAACCATCGGATATTGCCCATTGACACCGAAAAAGCGTGGGAAACGCTCCTCCATCCAAAAGGGAAATCGTAATAAGGCATTCCCTCCGAAACGTGGACGGATAAACCAGCGTAAAAAACGTGTGCTGAGACTGCGCCAGACATAGATTTTGATGGGAAATAAATCTTTAAGTTCGTTTTTTAGCCAGGCTGCGTTCATTTTACGGACAAAGGTGCCTGCTTCTCTTTCACCATCAGAGCCTTTTTTCTTCCCATATTGAGAGGGACGTCCGGCCAATAAACGTCCCAGTTGAATGAAGGGTTCGACCAGCTTCATCAAAAATGGGTCACCCCAGCCGTTGACTACAACTGCGCTCTTCCCCGCCCCCAATACGCGATAAAGCTCTCCATAGGCCGCGCGATGCTCGTTCATTGGGAGATGATGAATGGTATGCATGGATACGATCCCATCAAAGGCATCCGACACGAAAGGCAGATTGGCCACATCGGCGACGACGCAGAGACCATGCTCTCCAAGGCGTTTTTTCGCTTCTTGAAGCGCGGTAATCGAAATATCCGCACAGACGCGATAGGTATACCCTTCAGAATAGGTCAGATATTCGGAGTATTGAACCGGACCTGAGCCTGCATCCAGCAGATATTTTCCCGAGGGGAGCAGATGCTGGTTGACTCGCAAGCGTGTCTTGTGAATATATTCGCGCGAAACAGGACGCAGATCCTCGTAGCGGGCGTTTTGATAATTGCCGTCATCTTCCTGCGACCAGCCCACCTGGTTGTAGAATTCACGGACTTGTTGTTTGGTGTTTTTTTCAGTCATATTTATCTCATGCCCTCACCCCGTCCTTGCTTCGCTCGGACTCCCCTCTCCCGCAAGCGGGAGAGGGGTTGGGGGTGAGGGATTAAATTATTCCCAATCTATTAATTCTCCGGCCAAATAGCCGAAGGTCTTTTCAAATTTTGCCAGGCCTTCTTTGGACATCACTTTCTCCATCGGCCAGATTTCTTCGTCTTCCCAAAAATGCTGGACATGCCAGGGATAGGGCTGAGGATATTCAAAAAAGAATCGATAGGCATAGGTCCACGCGGATTCGACATCTTCGCGGCTGGGGGCATAATCTTTCGGAGCTGAGATGACCTTCTCTAAGATTTCAAAATACTGATCCCACGATGAAGGTTCAATTGTGAAACCCTTGCCGCGATAATGGGTCTGTCCGGTGACGATGACGGGGAGTCCGATCATCGCCATTTCCATGCCGACAGTAGTCGTAAATACCAACCCTACGTCGGCGGCGTTGACCAGATCGTATGTGTTGACCTTTGCATCTGCAGGGAGGAGATGGATATTTTCGGGCAGGGTCGGGAATTTCTCTTTCAGGATATCGTAAACTGACAGGCCCCATCCCAGCGCTTCACCGGGGTGGACGCGGATCACAAATTGCACATCCGGGCGTTTCGCAAAAAACTCAATTGTCCGCGCCTGCCAGTCGGTCATGCTATCGCTGAAGGTATGACGTCCCAGCGTCAGACTGTCACCAAGCACATTGGCGGGGAGCAGCACCATGGGGCGATCATCCAGCCCCAAATCGGCGCGGACTTTTGTGCCGCCCTGTGATTCGATATTTTGCCAGCGGCGGGAAAAATTCTCCCATAATCCGCCGCCCTGTCGTGTGGCGAAGAAATCTTTGACACGTATCCATTCTTCGTCGTTGAGCGGCGTATCTTTACGGGCGTTCCACATTCCGGAAGTATCCTGGCGCATTACATCTGCGTTCTGCGCCATCCAGATCCGTTCACTTTGTTCGCCAAATTCATAGGTTGCTACAGGAATATCGAGATAACGGGCAACCTTATAGGTCATGCCGAATTCGAGGATGCTGCCGTTTGGCAAGGCGATCGCATCGAATTTATTCTCCCGGAGAAACGTCAATATAACGAGAGCATGCCGCAGGTCACGTTCGCGCCGCATCGCGTATAGATCGCTTTCCACGTCAATTTCTTCGTGCAGCAAGGAATACTGTGTGTCCCGATACGCGGCAGCGTCCAGTTGTGATTCAATTTCCTCAGGTAATGAATCCCCCACAGGAGCCTCGAGTAACGAAATTGTCTTTACAATCTCGGTGAGTGGTTTCAAGGCAGCTTTCAAATATAAATCCTGACGACGCAGATCAAAGCGGCTGACAGGTTTCTTCCAATGAGCATAGGGCAAATACGCCAAGGTAACCTGATGCCCCAGCGCGGCCAGAGCGAGAGATGTCATCGCGGTATGTTCAACCCAATAGCGCAGCATCGAGAAAACCAGCACACGTTTTCCCGTGGCCGGACGTTGTGCGGCTTTCGTCTGTACTACCCAACGGGGCAATGCTTCTATCAGCCTATCTGCTGAGTACCCGCCAACCGGAGGTTTATTCGACTGCTGTAATAACCAGTAGAGTTCGGCAGTGAAGGGAGGTAATTTTCCCAGTAATTCTTTGATAATAGATTTGTTCATTTTTTATTTACTGTTTTTCATGGAAAGCACAGAAAAAAGTATTTTTAACACAAAGGGTCTCAAAGCTAAAACAAAAGACTAAGTTTTTCCTTTGTGGTAATTTGTGCTCTTTGTGTTTAGCTGTTTTTTCTAGCATTCTATATACCAAATTTAATCAACCTTCTCAATCTTCCAATCCAAACGCGGGCGGATTGTACCGATTCGCGGTTCAGACCAATGCATTCCCGGCGCGCCAGCAGGATCGACGTTAAACTCAAGGGTACGCTCCTCCGCAAAATAGCGACGAATACGGTACGAGCTGGCGTTCACGCCCAAGGTGTAACGCCCTGTATTTAGCATATCGGGGGGAATTACGCAACGGCTTATATATTGCCCGGCCTTGCGCTCGGTATGGGTATTGAACATTTTCGGATCATCGGTATCGAAGGATGTAAATACCGGCTCACCGCGTGCAGAATATAGATAGATTCCAATGCGTAAACCAGTGATCGGCTGATCGAGTTGATATTCAAATTCAAGCGTAAATTCTTCAGTGGATCGGATCGTCTCGACGACGTTTCCGCGATTATCGACTATGCGGATCGCCCGTGGACTGAAAGGTGCTGCCGTGACAGGGATATCTGCCTCGTCCCAAATTTTTTCCCCAGCCCGCGCATGTCCGGCAGAAAGATAATAATCGACTGCTTCAGCGGATGGCGCGCGCATGATCATTTTTCCTTTTTCCAGCACAATCGATTCATCCGTCAGGCGCAAAACAGCAGACATATTATGGCTGACGAAAAGCACCGTCCGACCAGCCTCGGCGACATCATTCATCTTGCCGATACATTTTCTCTGGAACTCGGCATCGCCAACAGCGAGCACCTCATCCACAACAAGGATTTCCGGCTCGAGATGCGCGGCAACGGCAAAGGCCAAACGCAGATACATCCCCGAGGAATAGCGCTTGACAGGGGTGTCGATAAATTTTTCCACCTCTGAAAAGGCGACAATTTCATCAAATTTACGGTCGATCTCAGCGCGGTGCATCCCGAGGATGGCACCGTTAAGATAGAGATTCTCGCGTCCGGTCAATTCGGGGTGGAAACCTGTGCCAACTTCGAGGAGAGATCCCACTCGTCCACGCAATTGCATCATCCCTTCGGTTGGTTCGACAACACGAGAGAGCAATTTGAGCAGGGTGCTTTTCCCTGCGCCGTTATGGCCGATAATACCCAAAACCTGACCCTGCTCCACGTCAAAGGAAATATCCTTGACTGCCCAGATAATATTGTCAGGCTTTTTGGCCTCAAGACGTTTCTGGCGCGAAAAGGTGTTCGCTATCGTATCGCGCAGGGTATTGTAATTTCCACGACTCTGCGGAGCGGTACCAATTTTATATCGTTTCCCAAGATTTTCTACATGTACAGCGATTGTCATAAGATTTATATGTGTAAAAAGTATTTCGTAAGGATGGTGAAAAGTGACGAGTGATGGGTGATTCTTTCACGTGTCACTTTTCACGCATCACATCTAGATCATATCCGCAAAGGTGCGTTCCATACGTCGGAAGAAATAGAGTCCGCTGACGAGGACGATCAGCGCCACAACTGCTGATATAACGACCTGCAAACCGAGGGTCGCGGTCGCATCGCCGAGCATCGCCCAACGAAAAGCCTCGATCACACCCGTCATCGGGTTGAGGGCATAGAGCAATTGCAAATTCTCAGGGATGGATGCAGAGGAATATCCGACCGGCGAGAGAAAGAGCCAGAGCTGGGTCATCATTGGGAGGATATATCCGACATCCCGATAGAGGACATTGAGCGCTGAAAGCCAGAGCCCAACACCAAGGGCAACGATCAGCGTCATCACAACCAGCAGAGGCATCACCAAAATCGCCCAGGTCAGGGTGACTTTATAGTAGATCATCATTCCGATCATCACAAGGAAGGAGATGCCGAAATCGACGACGCCGCTGAGAACCGAAGAGAGAGGAATGACAAGCCGCGGAAAATAGATCTTGGTGATCAGCCCGCGATTGGTGAGCATCGAGCGTCCTGAGCTGGAGAGGGCTTTGGAGAATAGCATCCACGGGAGCAGTGCGGTGTAGCGGAAGATCGGTCCGGGGATACCACCAGTATCCATCTGGGCGAGGTTGCCAAAGATGAATTCCAGCACCAACATGTTGACGATCGGATTGATAACCGCCCAACTGGCGCCCAGCAAGGTCTGCTTGTAGAGGATAAGGATATCGCGCCACGTCAGGAAGGTGATCAACTCACGATAAAGCCAAAGATCACGCAGGTTAAGCGAGATCCAGCCCTTCGGCGGGCGGATGGTGAGCATCTCTTTTTGGGGAGTGGTTGTAGCTAATTCTGTTTTTGTCATATTTTTCTAAACACAACGGACTCAAAGGTTCACAAAGTGAAAAGCAAAACCACTAGAGAATCTTTATGCTCGCCTGTGCCTGAAAGGGTAATGTGTTTAATTTCTTTTTCAAAGACTACTCTCTGTTTTCCTGATACCACTCGATTGTTCGGCGCATGCCTTCTTCAAAGGAGACCTGTGTCTGCCAGCCAAAATATTCTTTTGCACGGCTAACGTCCAAACCTCGGCGTGGTTGTCCGTTGGGTTTCTCAGTGTCGAAAACAAGCTTTCCTTCAAATCCGGTCAGGCGAGTAATCATCTCAGCCAGATCCCTGATCGGGATCTCGTAGCCAGAGCCGAGATTAACAGGTTCGGAATCATTATATTTTTCAGTCGCCACGATTATGCCCTCTGCGGCATCTTCCACGTAAAGGAATTCGCGGGTCGGAGAGCCGTCGCCCCAAACGACCAACTCTTTATCACCGCGCTCCTGTGCTTCGATGGCCTTGCGGATCAGGGCCGGGATGACGTGGGATGTCTCCAGATTGAAATTATCACGCGGGCCGTAAAGATTGACCGGCAAAAGATAGATCGAATTGAAACCATATTGCTGTCGATAAGACTGCGACTGGACAAGGAGCATCTTCTTGGCGAGGCCGTAGGGAGCATTGGTCTCTTCAGGATAGCCGATCCACAGGTCTTCTTCCTTGAAGGGGACTGGGGTAAACTTCGGATATGCGCACACTGTCCCAATCGCGGTGAACTTGCCCACCCCACGCTGCCAGGCCTGGTGGATTAACTCGACGCCCATCATCAGGTTATCGTAAAAGAACTCGGCCGGGCGCTCACGGTTGGCCCCAATCCCGCCGACATTGGCAGCTAAGTGTATGACAACCATATTAGCGGGGTCAATTCCCTCGAGAGTCGTATCATATAGACGAGAGACATCATTACTGTTAGTAAGATCGTATTCCTCGATCAACGGGATATAAATATCTGTCGCGCCGCGCTCCTTTAGCTTTTCAATCACAAAAGAGCCGAGAAAGCCTGCCCCACCGGTCACAACTACCTTTTTTCCTGTCCAAAAGTTTTCCATATGAATCTCCAATTTATAAGCTACCCAGTTCCTCCCGAAGGATACCGGGACGGTGTGTGCGGAAGGCGACTGCTCGTGAGTCTGTAGTCGCCTGTACTCGACAGAGTGAAGGACGGTTTCTTTGCAAAGCCGCTCTTCACCCTATCGGGTACTGCCGACTTCGACTTGCTACCCTTCGTCTCCGCTCAGAGACTGTACTGTTTTTTTCTAAACCGACGTGCAACGCATCTGCTACGCGAAGATGCAATGCACATCTACCTTTTTTTGTTTTTCCTTCGTGTCCCTTCGTGACCTTTGTGTTAAAGGTTTTTTTATTGAACAATAAACCTTGCATTCCGATAACGCCCATCCTGCGGTTTTTTGATCAATCCGCTCTGAAGGGCAAATAAAACCTCACGGACGCCATCGTCTGGGGTCAGGGTCGCTTCAAAGCCAAACTCCCGTTTGATCTTCTCAAAGGAGACGGTAATATCGCGCATATCGCCGCCAAAGGTCAGATCCTTGTAGGTAACGATCGTCTCTGGCAGGCGCTTCAGCACCAGCCCAACGATCTCATCCTTTGTCAAATTGCCCTCATTCGTCCCCAGGTTATAAACCTGACCGCTAATCTTCTCAAGCGGCGCTTCTAACCCCAAAATGATGCCGCGAATTATATCGCGTACGTGGATAAAAGAGCGCGAATAACCACGCTGATAAATGATCAACTCACGCTTGGTGAAAGCTTCCAGGACAAATTGGTTGACGATCAAGTCAAAACGAGTGCGGGGCGAAATCCCGTAGAGCGTTGCAAAACGGAAGATAAGTGGGGCAATATCATTTTGAGCAAGCAAAAATTCTTCTGCTGCGACCTTCGTTTCAGCATAAAGCGACTTGGGATTAAGTGGAGTCGTCTCGTTGACGGGCGCGCCGTCTTTCGCCAGGCCATAATTGCTATACGTGGATGAAAAGACGAATCGCTCCACGCCCAAACCTGCTGATTGCTCGTAAACACTTTCCACAGCCTCGACGTTATATCGCCAGGCCGCCTCGCGACCGATCGCCTGACAGGCCGGAAAGCCAACAATGCCCGCGAGATGAACAAGGGCATCCGCCTGGGGCTGATCGCGTAAAGCGTCGAGGAGGGCGCGTGGTTGGGTCACATCGGCTTTGACGAAGCGAAATTCGGGATGCGCCAGATTTGCCACCAACGATTCGCCGCCAAAGAGCAGCGCGTCGAGGACCGTGACTCTGTATCCAAGCCGAAGCAACTCGGAGGTCAGGAGCGAACCGATATATCCCGCTCCGCCAGTGATAACGATATGATTTGGTTTATCCATTTCTTCATCCAAATTCAAACACGAAGGTCACGAAGAAAGCTCAAAGGAAAAGCCTTTTGTTTTTTCCTTTGAGAACCTTTGTGCTCTTTGTGTTTAATAACAAAATCTTCATCCCACGGATTTCAAGCAGCGGCGCAGATTCATCCTCCACCACTTCGATGCCTTTTTCCAGACAGGTCAGCTTGCAAACCTCGGCGATCTCACCATTGCCACTGATCCGAACTCGGGCGTAGCCTGCTGCGCTGAGGACATCCAATTGCTCCTGCACACGTTGACGGATCCGTCTGTAGAGATTGAAGGATTGCTCAATATAGTCGACAGTCAGCCGGGCGCGCAGGGCGATGCCTTCTGCAGTGATGATATAGCGCAGTTTTTTACGCTCGGCCCGCCTGACCTTGACATAGCCTTTTTCGATCAGGCGTTTAATATGCCAGTTGACCGTCCCGACAGCTACGCCTAGTTGCCTGGCCAGAGAGGCCTGGGTAATATCGGGATCTTGCTCGATCTGCTCGAGCAGGGAGAGTTCGCGTTGGGATTCTGTTTGCATAATTTTATAATTCAGTGGCTGAATTATAACGCAGAAAGGCGGGAGTGCAAGTTGATAAAAGGATAGATCGTAGTGTTTTGCACTATAATAATATGAGTAGAACTCGTTAGACGGCATGCGGCTGGCTGGTTCGACGCCTTCAAGAGAATCTTCACTCGCTCATATTCCCTGCTTCAAAGTCAAGGTAATACGGATGGAAGCTGAATATAGTCACACCCAATTTGGCACTTTGATGTTTGCTGTTTTTTTGGCAACTGGCGGGTTGATTTCGGTTGTCGCCTTAAAAATAATCGCTGAAGGTCGATTGGCAACTGCTATTTTAATAACGTACATTTATCACCTGGGACTGGCCTTGTTCTACTCTTTTACCATTGAGATATCCGAAGGGGAACTCAATTTCTGGTTCGGGATAAGCGTAATTCGGAAATCATATTCACTAAGTGAGATACATTCAGCCCGGGAAGTAGTCAATCCCTGGTATTACTTTTGGGGCGTGAAGTCCATTCCCGGGGGATAGCTCTATGCGATCGCCCCAGGCGCTGCGGTGGAAATCATTCTCAAAAACGGCAACATCATTTGTCTTGGAACCAACCAATCTAAAAGGTTAAAACAGGCGATTGATGCCGCAAAATAACGAATTAGCGATCAATAAGCCAGCCACACAAAACCGAGGTGATTTATGAGAAAGGTAAATACGAGGAAAAAATCCTCACAAAAAATATGTAAAGAATACGAACGACGATGGAGGGATTTCTGTGTCGATAAGAACCTGGAGGATGATTGGCTTGAGAGATTGAATAAACTCAAGGCATTTATTCTCGTTGGGATCTGTGAGGGGCACAGTAATAATCGCCCACAATCTGCAAGGAAATATCCACATATAAATTTTAGACTGAGAAAGTCCCTGCTAAAGGGAATCGCTGGAGATTGGGAGTATCTGAGGGTTGCGATGCTGCAAGAAACAGGAAAGTTGTTTCATAGTGATAATTCGAGTATTCGACTGGAGTTGAGTTTCCGGTTGAGGGCCGGGCAAGGGAAATTTGTATACCACGAGGATCTGAAAATGAAGGTGATGCGTTTTCATGAGCGGAGTACAGAGGAGATGGGAGCAGAAACGCGGGGTTGGTTTGATGGCTTAATTGACCAAATAGAGGAGATAGATCGAGTGGTGTATTGATGGCACACGCAAAGGCAGGATAGCTAGTTTTGTTTGGATGGTTTTATTATTCAGCCGCTGACATATAACGCAGAAAAAGAGGCATGCCAGGAAGATGAATAGCCCCGGACTTATCGTAAGCCTTTTTATCAATATCCCTGTAGGCTTGTGGTCGATTCTCTATCTGATCAACAACGGCATTCTCTCCAGATTCTTATTGAACTATCACATCCTGATCGGTTTGGGATTGAAAGCCTTACTTCCCGTTTTGGGGGTAATCTTATTCAAAAATTATCGAAATAACATAGGAGCATCTCAATGAACCTCACAAGTATTATTCTGATACTGGCTGGCCTCTATGCGGTCATCGGTGCAATTGGAAATTGGGATTGGTTCATGGAAAACAGGAAGGCAATCAGGTGGGTAGAATTGATCGGAAGAAATGGTGCCAGGGTTTTCTATATCCTGTTGGGGACGGTTCTGATTGTCATCGGCACTCTTTTCTCATTAGGAATTATCGGATAAAAACCAGTTAATATCCCCTCACCAATACACAAAAACCCTCCGGGAATTGAAATTTCGGAGGGTTTCTCTTATCGAATGATCGCCAGCTACTTATCGGGCTCAACAACAGCGCTCTGACCATTGATCGGCGAGGCTGGATTCGCCCAGGCTTTATCTGCATTTGCTGGAAGCGTTTTCCCCTCACGAACAGGATTGACCAAATATTTCACCATCACCGCCTGACGTGGCCCCACGCTGGCTCCGATCTCCTCGAGAATGCTCTCGATCCAGGCCTGGTAGGAGCGTACACATATAAAAACCGGTCGGTCGCGGCGATTGGATAAATTCGCCAAAAGGGAAAGCAGCTTTTCGCGTATATCTTCTGTATTTGGATGGATCAATGGGCGTAGAAAAATGCCACGCGGCCCATAAGTCACGTCTATATAAGCCAATAACTCATCTGCCTGGCAGATCATTCCTGAAGAGGAATTGACAAAGGTCTCGATCGGTTGCAGCAAGGGCGGGACGATCTGTCTTTCCAAACTGCCAATGGGGATCAAATCCAGATCCTTTTTCTTTCGCCAGCGTTGGGGAGAATCAGTGGATGAGGCAACCTCGCTCAAATTCCAAATTCGTTGACGACCATAAACAGCAAATCCGCTTTGGCGCAAGGGCTGAAAGAGAAAACTCTCTTCATCGATCTCAGCCAATACCTGATGCGCCTGCCACTTCCCTGCCTGCGCGGCGAGATGCTCAAGCAGGGGGATCGGAGCCTGATTTTCGTATAATAAGTTGGTTGGCGCCAGATAAGTCAGATGGGCAAAGCTCTCCCCTTCTTTTTGGATCACACATCCCAGCATGGCGGGGTCTTCCCCCTCATTGGCAATTCCTGTATAAATTCGCTGTTTGGGGTCAAGATGCGCGAGAAAATTCGCCGCACGCAATGGGTTGCCCCGTGTTAATTCTCGCAGACTATCCAGGGAAATTGCCTCATCCCTATACCTGTGAAGCAAAGGCAGATCGAATAGTTCAAGAGAACGTGGGGGCATTATTCTTCCTTACATCCCCCTTTTCTACAAAAAGGGGGGAAAGAGGGGGGCTATTTCACCAAAGATAAAAAGTACTCATGAAAACGGGTATCTCCGGTCAATTCGGGGTGAAAGGATGTCGCCAGCAGATGGCCCTGTTGTGCAGCCACGATTTTTCCGTCCGGGAGGGATACGAGAATCTCCGTATCTCCATTGACTGACTCAATGATCGGCGCGCGGATAAAAACAGCCTGGAAGGGTTCGTCCGTACCTGAACCTGAGGCTTGCTTCAACGTGGAGATATCCAGAGCGGCGATAAAAGAATCCACCTGGCGCCCAAAGGCATTCCGCTCAACAGTGATATCCATCAATCCCAGCAGAGGCTGGTCGCGGCGGACATCTTTTGAGAGCAGAATCGCACCGGCACAGGTGCCCCAGATAGCGTGGGCAAGCCCAAATTCACGCAAGGGCTCGAGCAGGTCGTAATCGACCATCAGCTTGCCCATCGTGGTCGATTCCCCACCCGGGATGATCAATCCATCCAGATCATCCAATTGCGCAGGCAAACGGATCTCAGCCGTCTCTGCGCCGAGTTTCGATAGCATCACGATATGCTCTGCAAAATCGCCCTGTAAGGCAAGTACCCCAATTTTCATAAGTTGTTGGGGCGGGTCTGAGACCCGCCCTTACGAATAACGATTACCAACCCCGCCCGGCGAGTTTGTCTTCTTCGGGCATGGATGAGATATTGATGCCGACCATCGCTTCACCAAGATTTTTGCTGACCTCGGCAAGAATGCCGGGATCGTTATAGTGGGTGGTCGCCTTGACAATGGCAGCGGCACGTTTGGCCGGATCGCCAGATTTGAAGATACCAGAGCCGACAAAAACACCGTCCACACCAACCTGCATCAACAGGGCTGCGTCTGCGGGAGTGGCGATGCCACCCGCTGCAAAATTGACCACGGGCAGCCGACCAAGTTCACGGGTTTCCATGACGACATCAAAAGGTGCGCCGATCTCTTTGGCGTAAGTCATCACTTCTTCAATGGGCATATTTTGTAAACGGCGAATTTCGCCCAATACGGTGCGGGCATGATAAACAGCCTCAACCACGTCGCCAGTGCCGGCCTCGCCTTTGGTACGGATCATTGCAGCGCCCTCGCCGATGCGACGCAGCGCTTCACCAAGATTGCGGCAGCCACAGACAAAGGGAACTTTGAAATCATGTTTATAAATATGATAGTCTTTATCAGCGGGCGTTAAAACCTCAGACTCATCAATATAGTCAATCCCCAGGGATTCAAGGATTTGTGCCTCTACAAAATGCCCGATCCGGGCTTTCGCCATTACCGGGATGCTGACTGCATCCATAATGCTAAGGATCATATCGGGGTCGCTCATCCGGGCAACACCGCCATCTGCGCGGATATCAGCAGGAACACGTTCCAGCGCCATCACGGCGCAAGCACCTGCATCTTCTGCGATCTTCGCATGTTCGGCGGTAACCACATCCATGATCACGCCACCTTTGAGCATTTGAGCCAATCCCTTTTTTAGAGCAAAAGAACCTGTTTTTTCTTCCATATCAGAACCTCCAATTACCAAAAAAGCTATTTCGATTCTACCACTGAGCGGAGGCTATTTTACACCTCAAACAGAAATCGTGGGAATGGAATTTGGGAGTTCATAAATTGATGTGTGTTTCACAAGCCCCCTCCCAGTCTTCGTGTAGCATATCCGAAGGATGCCCCCAAATTCTAAAAACGGAATTTACCCTAAAGGATGCTTCGCGAGAGGAGGGGCAGAGCAATTCCCCCCATTTTGAAATACAAAAATAGGGGGACAAAGGGGGGCATTATCAAGAATTCTTCGTATTTTAAGTGCTCCCCAAAAATCTGATCTTTCCACAACCAGATAAAATCAGATTACAATCAAGGGAGATTTGGGCCTTCGGAGGACTTATGTTGCTAGATACTAAAAGGATATTTTTCTGGATAGTTTTTATAGGGCTATTTCTTTCTGCCTGTTCCCCTTCAACTGAAGCAACGCCTACCTCTACTCCACTCGTGCCTGCTCCCACTGCTAACGCAGCCACTGCCACGCCCAAGCCCATCCGCGAACTGACAATTTGCCTCGGTCATGAGCCAAACACCCTCTATATTCACGATAATCCCAACCCCGCTGCAATAAGTGTCCTTGAAGCAATTTACGATGGCCCTCTCGATAGCCGCAACTATGATTACCAGCCCGTCAGCCTCCAGAGAGTCCCCTCCCTTGCACAGGATGACGCAAGCATCATCTCTGTCCCGGTTTCCGAGGGAGATTGGGTCATTGATGCCGAAGGAAATTTAATCGAATTGATCGAAGGCATTCGCGTCTATCCTGCGGGCTGTCAAACAACATCCTGCATCATTACCTACAAAAAGGATATGAACCTCGAGATGGATGAGATGGTCGTCAACTTCAGCTTTTTGGGCGATATGCGCTGGGCCGATGGTGCACCTCTCACAGCTGACGATTCTGTGTATGCCTTTGATCTCGCCATCGCCAGCAGGGAGGTAACTTCCGAATATCTCCTTGAGCGAACAGAATCCTACGAAGCCGCCGATCCCAACTCCGTCACCTGGCGGGGATTGCCCGGGTACCGCGATAATAGCTATATGACCAATTTTTGGACCCCAATGCCCTACCATTTCTGGAGCGTATTCACCGCTACCGAGTTGCTTGATGCGGATGTCGCTTCTCGGTTCCCGCTTGGCTGGGGTGCCTACGTGGTGGATGAATGGATACCCGCCGAAGGTATTCGTCTCGTCAAAAACCCCCTTTATTATCGGGCAGATGAGGGCCTCCCCAAGCTGGATGTGATCAACTTTCGTTTTATAGCCAACCAAAATACCGCCATCGCTGCGCTCCTTGATGGCGAATGTGATCTCCTCGATCCCAGCATCCCTCTTGATGGGCAGGTTGCCCTCCTCCAGCAACTCGAAGAGGCTGGACAAATACAATTCTATTCAACTGAAAAGATGTCGATGGAGAGTCTTCACATCGGGATCAACCCCTCCAGCCACGACGACGGAATCATCTCTGGCAACGACCGTCCCAAGCTCCTCAGCGATCCCAAAACAAGACAGGCGCTCGCTTATTGCCTCGATCGCCAGGCAGTTGTAGATACGGTTCTGCACGGTCTTGCCACCGTCCCCGATAACTATATCCCCAACGAGCATCCGCTGGTTACAGCGGATCACAATCTCTATTCATTTGATCTCAATGAGGGGACCAATCTGCTTAATGAAATCGGTTGGAAAGACCTTGACAATGACCCATCCACCCCGCGTACGGCCCTTAACGTAACCGACGTACCGACAGGTACACGCCTTGAACTGGATTATCTGACAACCACTTCCATCCAACGCAGACAAGTCAGTGAAATCCTCGCCGGCTCCCTGCAACAATGTGGGATTGGCGTCAATTTGCATTTCCTCGCCCCAGAAGAATTCTACGCAGCTGGACCAGATGGGCTCCTCTTTGGCCGTCAATTCGACCTTGCACAATTTGCAATGGGTACTGAAGGCAATATCCCACACTGTGATTGGTTCAGCACAGCATCCATCCCCAATCCGGCAAATGGCTGGCGCGGTGAAAATATCAGTGGCTTCAGCAATGAGGCCTATGATAAAGCCTGCGATCAAGCCTCTTTTAGCTTGCCCGATGAGCCTCTCTTCAGGGAAAATTATCAGGATACCTTCGTCATCTATGCCGAGGAGCTTCCTGCCATCCCTCTTTATCCTTATCTTCGCGTCGCCGCTTCCCGCCCCGATCTATGCGGTTTTTCTCTGGATGCCACCGTGGCAAGCCCCCTCTGGAATATTGAAGAATTTGATTATGGAAATTGCGCACAATAGCGCCCTCACCCCCAACCCCTCTCCCGCGCGCGGGAGAGGGGAGTCCGAGCGAAGCAAGGACGGGGTGAGGGCAAAAAAGCGGTATAATCCCAAGCCGAAACTATGAGACGAAAAGCAAAATCACCTGAAGACCTGACCATAGGAGAACTCCGTCGCTTATTGATGGAAAAGCGGCGTAACGTGCGTCAGGATAGACTTGAGCATTATCGTCGAACGGGACGGGTAGTTCAGCTTGCCTCGAATCAACCTGCCGAGTTGGATATTAATCCCGTTATCGAAACATCTGAAGAGGAACTTGCCCCCGTCACTGAGAAATCTGCCCGAAAAAGTTGGGCTGATCGTCTCCTTCTTGCTGTTGAAGTGATCGCTGTACTTGGGTTGATCGGAATTATCCTGAGCGGATTCGGCATTCTGCGTGATCTGAACGCCGAATTTGCCTCCGCGCTCGAACAGCCAACGATGGCGCCAACTCCGCTTGTGATGGCAGTGGTACTCCCCTCGGGGCATACTCCTCCAGACACAAACGGGAACACGCGTCCCAACGAAGCAGAGATCCCGGATCATCTCCGCCCGATGGTGCAGTCGCTCAAAGATCTGCCCATCCCACCCTCCAGCCCGGAGCAAGCCATCCGCATCCAGATCCCTGCCCTCAACGTGGATGCACCGATCGTGCAGGGCGATGGCTGGGAGCAGTTGAAGAAGGGCGTAGCTCAACACTTGGGTTCAGCCAATCCTGGGGAGACCGGGAATATGGTCTTATCCGGGCATAATGATGTTTATGGAGAGATATTCCGCTATCTTGATCAATTACAGCCCGGCGATGAAATTTCCGTTTTCACGCAGAAGCGCCAATATATCTATGAGGTCAGCGGAACAGTGATCGTCGAGCCGACACAGGTCGAGGTGATGGCTGCAACCAGCAATCCGACCACAACTTTGATTTCTTGCTACCCTTATCTGATAGATACCCAACGAATCGCTGTCTTTGCAAACTTAATAAATTAACAGGAGTAGAAAATGGCTAAAAAAAGCAACCGTAAAACAAATGGAAGAAAACCGATCAATTCTGTCCGCCCCTCACGCACCGCAGCAGAATTCAACCCGGATTACACAGAAATCAAGAATGATCTAAAGAGGATCGGTCTTTTGGCGGGCATGTTCCTGGCAGTGTTGATCGTATTATCCTTCATCCTTTAGCAAAGATTTGATAAAAAATTGTTGTCCGAGAATATAGATGACTAAAAACACTTTTGACATCATCATCCTGATCGGGCGCCCGGCCTCAGGAAAAAGTGAGATCATAAACTATCTGAGGCGCAGTACTGACGAAAACCGTCACAATCGGTTTCATATTGGCAAACTGGATTTTCTGGATGATTTCCCGATGCTCTGGGCATGGTTTGAAGAAGACCATATCCTGGAAAATATTCTTGGACAACCACGCCTGCATACTGATTCAGAAGGGTTCTTCAAACATAAGTATCTCTGGCATTTGCTGATCGAACGTTTTAATGTTGAGGTTCCCAAACGCATGCGCATAGAAAATTATCACGACGAACATACGCTGATCATCGAATTCTCGCGCGGCAGCGAACATGGTGGCTATACCGAGGCCCTTCCGCATCTTGATGAGAGCATCCTTGAGCGCGCCGCGATCGTTTATGTGAGCGTACCTTTCGAAGAATCCTTGCGCAAGAATAGGCGTCGCTTCAATCCTGAAAGACCGGATAGCATCCTCGAGCATGGTCTCCCTGATGATAAGCTGGAGCTTCTCTATAAAGATGATGACTGGGCTGAGTTCAGCAAGCCCAATGCCGAATTCGTTAATATCCGAGGCATGGATGTTCCTTATGCAGTATTCGAGAACGAAGACGATGTAACCACCGACACCCCC
>NZ_CEYOSI010000002.1:0-38824 GCF_982879505.1 Candidatus Desulfolinea nitratireducens | reverse complement strand
GCGTTCTTTTTCAGTTGAATTCCCTCAATTCACCGTTTTCGAAAACCCTTCTTGGGATCAACAGTGGTCGGTTTGCCACCTTTTTAACCCTGCTTTTTGTCGGTTGAGGTTTTTGCACGGTACGGGTTCTAATGAGCCTGCGGTATCAATCCAATCGGACGGAACTTATAGCCATAAACCAGCATCCCGCGCTCATCGCCATCCTCCCGCAAACGGCGGGTAACCATTTCAACAGGCATTCCGATTTCCACATTTTCATCGTCCACATCGGTCAATTGGGCGGTGACAAGTGGCCCCTCATCTAATTGGACCAGGGCAACCGTATAGGGGATGGTATGTTCAAAGCCTGTCGGCGCGCTGTAGACTGTGGTATATGAGTAAACTTCGCCCTGCCCGCTAAAAGCAAACTCATCCTTTGCTTCTTTGCCACAATCCGGGCAAATATCACGGGGCGGGAAAATCTTTACATCACAATGTGGGCAGACTTCGCCTATCAAACCGTATCGTTGTTTTTTTAATCGCCAGTGGCGTGGAATTTCCATAAAAATCTCCTTCGAAAACTTCAAGCCTAACTTTACTGAGGAGAAGCTATCAGGAACTATCAGATTTGATGATAGGTGTGATAGTTTTGTCCTGGATTGACTTTAGACTCATTTTGGATATACTGGAGCTATCAAAAATATATTTAATTCGATCTGCACAGGAATTTCATCCTCACGTTTGGCTTGCCTCCGTTAAAAGAAACAGAGTCTGCCACAGATAGAATCCCGATAAAAGGAGCATCCCATGACAACAAGATTAACCTGGTATGGACACGCCACTCTCGGCCTAGAAACAGATGGGTATAAATTGCTCATCGATCCATTTTTTACGGGAAACCCCGTCGCCTCAGCAACTGCCGATGAAGTGGAACCAAATTACATACTCGTCAGTCACGGGCATGGCGACCACGTTGGGGATGCAGTCGCCATCGCCAGGCGAACCGGCGCAACCGCAATCGCCAACGCCGAGATCGCATCCTGGTTGGCGGGGCAGGGTGTTGAGAAGACGCATGCCCAGCATCTTGGCGGCGGATATCAGCATCCCTTTGGCTATCTCAAGCTGACCCTTGCCCTGCACGGATCAGCATTACCGGATGGGTCGAATGGTGGTAACCCGGCAGGCTTTCTGCTGACGACCAATGATGGCAAAAAGATTTATATGGCGCAGGATACCGGTCTCTTTGGCGATATGAGCCTGATCGGTGATGAAGGCATTGATCTGGCCGTGCTGCCAATTGGCGATAATTTTACAATGGGGCCAGCGGATGCGCTCAAGGCGGTCAAATTCTTGCGCCCGAAAACGGTCATCCCCATGCACTATAACACCTGGGATCTGATCGCCCAGAACCCAACCAGTTGGGCTGATGAAGTACAATCCGAGACTAATGCGAAAGTAGTTCTATTATCAGCGGGGGAAAGTTTTGAGCTTTAGATTTTGGAGATTTAAATAAAAAAATGGCTGTGGAATACTCCACAGCCATTTTAAATTGAAAGACCAACTTGCGTTTTCGATTTAAAAATTGATCGCTTGACCCACATACGAACTTTGATAAGATAGATCATTATGATGTTGGCAATTATTTGCTGATAACAATCAAGAATAAATAGAAAGAAAACGAATGAGTGAAAATTGGACAGCGAAGAATATCCCCGATCTGAAGGGGAAAGTAATTATTATTACGGGTGCCAACAGCGGTATCGGATACGAAGCCACGAAAGAATTTGCCCGAAAGGGAGCCCGGATCATCATGGCCTGCAGGAGTGTGGATAAGGCGCAGGCTGCTTTGACCCAAATCCAGGCAGAAATTCCTGGTGTCCCTGCTGAAATCATCCATCTTGATTTGGCCAGTCAGAAATCCGTCCGTAAATTTGCGGAGGCATTCATGGCCAAATATGACCGCCTGGATATACTGTTGAATAATGCCGGGATCATGGCGATTCCCTACGCAAGGACAGAAGATGGCTTTGAAAAGCAATTTGGCATCAATCATTTGGGTCATTTTGCGCTGACGGGGCTGCTGATCGACTTGCTGCTCAAAACTCCAGACTCCAGGGTTGTTAATATCAGCAGCAATGCGCACCGTTTTGGCAGTTTGGATTTTGGGAACCTGATGTTTGAAGAAGGTAAAGATTATTCCCGTATGCAGGCATATGGCCGCTCCAAATTGGCGAATCTCCTGTTTACCTACGAGCTTCAGCGTCGTTTTGAATCTGCCGGCGCAAATGCGATTGCCATTGCTGCCCACCCTGGTATTTCAGCTACGAATTTGGCCAATCATTTTGCCCCCGACTGGTTTTTTAATATCTTCATGCCTCTTTTCAGCCGAATGACACAAAGTGCGGCTATGGGCGCTTTGCCGAGTATCCGGGCGGCAGTTGATCCGGATATTAGTGGAGGGGAATACTTTGGCCCGGATGGTCCTAAAGAACGGAAAGGCTATCCTGTTTTGGTCAGATCAAATGAAGCATCGCATAATAAAGCTGACGCAAAGCAACTTTGGGATCAGTCTGAAGCGCTAACCAAGATCAGCTTCATGTAGGTATAAATAAGAGATTAGTTCTTTCTTGCTCTAGCTGGATTTGCAATCCAGCGGGTTCTGGACCAAGCGGGGATTGCAAATCCCTTGTGAGCGTTTGACGATAAATATACTTGGGTAAAACTACCGCCAACGTGTACTAGTTGGTGCTATATTATTTGGTTTTTGCTATTTCTTCAATAATTCGCCCACCCCGGACCGTTGCCCCGACAACAAGACCGGCACTGATCAGGACCAAATTCTTAATAATGTATTGGCCTTCAAGGGTTGGTGCATAAGGGATCCGGGTGAATGTTTCGGCAGGGAAGAAAATTAATGGGGTCATTGTTCCCAGCATTTGGGTAAATAACAGGAATAAGGTTCCACGTAAAAAAATGCCAAAAATCAGGCCCAATCCGATCATAGTTTCCCAAATTGCCAGAATGATCAAGGCAACGCTGGCAGGAATAAGGCCAAAGGTTAGTTTTTCTATCGTTTCCGTTGCAATACCCTGGGCTGGGCTTAGTCCCGGGAAGAACTTGAGAAATCCAAACCAGAAGAATACGATTCCCACACTGATCCTCAGCGCATTAATGCCATATTCCCTCATAAAGAAAGTGATTTTTTCGTCAATTCGATGATATAGATCGATAATTTTTTCCATATAAATACCTCTTTGTGTAATTTTCAACTATTATACTACGCAGACATTGGGTAAATATGATCATTCCAAATCGTTTATCTCCGCGTTATAATTTCACCTGAAAAGAAGGAGAAAATTTATGGGAAGCTTTGAAACAAATCGTCGTAAAGAAGAAGAGCGCATTCGCGAAGAAGACCGTCTCCCGCCGGGGCAATCGCTGACGCTGAAATTCCCGGTTTTGCATTATGGACCCGTGCCGGTTTTCACCCCGTCCACGTGGGATTTCCGTATTTGGGGCGAGGTTGAAGAAGAAAAAAGTTGGACGTGGGATCAGTTCCTGAAATTACCGCGTACACAGGTCAACATTGACCTCCATTGTGTTACCCGTTGGAGCAAGGCTGATACTCTTTGGGAGGGTGTATCTCTCAGGAGTATGGTGGAATCAGGATTGATCAGGATCAAACCGAATGTAACCCATGTGATGCAACATGCTGAACACGGCTATACCACCAATCTTCCCCTGGAAGTTTTCTTGCAGGATAATTTTCTCATGGCGACACATTTTGATGGTAAACCGCTCACGCCAGATCATGGATATCCCCTGCGCGGAGTGATTGGCCATATCCCCTCCAGGGATGATCTGGAATCCCCCTATTTATGGAAGGGAGCCAAATGGTTGCGATCCCTCGAATTTATGACTGCTGACAGGCTCGGATTCTGGGAAAAGGGTGGCTACCATAATCGGGCAGATGTCTGGAATGAGGAACGTTTCCGATAAATGAAACGGGTTGCTCAAGCAACCCGTTTTTTGTACGATGTTATGTCATTGCCTGTACTGGGTAGCAGTCATATGTGCAAAGGAGCGTTAGCGACTGAGGCAATCCCCTAAATAGATGTGTAGATCGCCGTGTCGAGCAGTGCTCTCCTCGGGATGACATCAATGATCAGTACCGTAATAACCCGCCGATTTGACATACGGCCATCTCCTCATTATCCCGGATAATTTCGACCACTCCGCCAGATAACATCACCTGTCTGACAGCCATCTCTGGCGCGTCGGGGATTTCGCTAAAGGTCCCACCGCAGAAGGGGCAGGTATCCAATTTCTCGGGGGTAATATGGTTACAACTTTCACAACGATAACCTGGGGCGTGGAAATTTTCTTCCACGAGCAGGGTTTGAACACGCCCCTCGCGGACCGCGTCGAGTGTCGGTCCCAGGCCCACCACGCCCTCGGCATTTTTTGCCGCCGCAGTGATCATTTGGCGGACGAGTCCCGCTTCCCGTTTTACTTCCGCCGCCGAGCCGACTTTGATTGTTTCATCCAAAATATCCTGCTGATTGGCCGTCATCCCCAATGAAAGGGTTCCAACAACCAGACTTTGCCCGGCTTTGGGCAGGTTATTCTGAAACTGTGCCACGTTTTCATCTGTTCCACCAATGAGCACCCGCCGCACCTTTTTCTCATTAAAGAAATTCATTGCAAATTCAGCAGATTCTTTAAGATTGCGCATGGATATGTTTTGGCTGCTTTGATTGGGAGCATCATTGCTGCTTCGCCCCTGGATACTGCTTGATGCGCCGCCGCTTTTTGTATGGCGGACTTCGTCTCCCAGCACGCCTTCTTGTTCGACCAATTTCCCCATGTGAAAATGAAACAGTCTCGCGCCCTGTTTATCTACAAGGGCAACCCCATATGATCCGTAGGCATCAAGGATATTCGCCAATGGGCGGACATAAGGCCTGTTTGCAAAATGGATGCGGCTATGAACTGAAACAGAAAGTGGGTAGGCACGGAAGAAATTTTGTGCAGCGCAAGAGAAGATGGCAACGCTGCGTCCTCCTCGTGGATATTCGTAATCGATATATTTGAGCACTGCCTCCTCATCGGAGGGCATCTCAATTCCCTTAAGCATGGAGCGTAGCGTCAATTTGTAGGCATCTGGTGCAATGTTGGCACTGTCTGTATTAAGATAAATACTGAGTACCGGATCAATGCTTTTGTAATCCAGCAGTTCGGTTAAAGCCTTGTCGCTTAACATATTTACTCCTTATTTTGGGATTGGTTCATTTAGATATAAAACAGAATTTCTTACTGATTTCTCCTTTCTCCCTGGGGGAATCGAGATGATGTTTTCTGATTACTGATGTATTGGAGTTTTATGGTCTTTCGCTCAGGGTCATTTCAAGATCAATTTCTTGACCATTTCGAAGGACGGTCAGGATAATGGTATCACCCGGTGATTTGTGATTGATCAGATATTTCAGGAGGCCATCAAATTGGAAGACTTCTTCCCCGTCTATTCCGATGATCAAATCGCCGCCTGTAGGGACGCTCCCATTACCGCTTGGACCTTGAACCCCAGCTTGTTCAGCTGGACTGCCAGGGGTGACATTGGTTACATATGCGCCGGTTTGTCGTTGGAGACCCAGGGCTTCGATACTTGCCAGGCTGAGTTCACTAATGGAAGAAATGCCCATATATGGATAATCATAATGACCATCCTTAATTAAACCCGGGATAACGCGTTTGGCGATATTGATCGAGATTGCAAAGCCGATTCCTGAGTTGACGGGTTCTCCCTCATCGGAGTAATTCGTCGTGCGGATAGCGCGATTGATGCCCACCACTTCCCCGCTCAGATTAAAGAGCGGTCCACCAGAATTACCAGGATTGATAGCCGCGTCAGTTTGGATGATGTCGCCAGCGGTGAAAAAGCCGCCGCCGGGGGCGTCGTGTATGGAGTCTAGCGTCCGCCCGAGGGCAGAGACGATCCCGGTTGTCATCGTTCCGCTCAGGCCAAAGGGATTGCCAATGGCGATGACTGTCTGTCCTACACGGAGCAGTCCTGAATCGCCAAGCGGAATAGGGTGAAGCTCCTCAGTGGGAACATTTACTTTAATGACAGCTAAATCAGAATCCAGATCTGTGCCGATCACTGTCCCGTAGGTTTTGAACCCAGATGAAAAATCTACTTCCACTTCATTAGCCCCATCGACAACATGGAAATTTGTGACCACGTGGCCTTGCTCGTCAAAGACGAAACCAGAGCCAAGCCCACCGCCATTATCAGTGGTAACACGAATTGAAACAACACCTGGTAAAGCAGTTTCATATAGGTCTGTCAGACTGCCTGGTTCCGCAAGCGAGGCTGAATATACTTCCTGGGGTTGGGAGTTGATGCTTCCTTCATTAGAAGGAGCAGGAGGTGGTTCAGGGGCCGTAGCTGGCGCCTGGGTGAAACTTGTCAGCTGACAGGCGATGGTTGCAAAAGCCAGTACGACTAAAATTACCAGTATTCTTTTCATATTTTCTCCGGAAATGGAAGCTTCTTTTAGTAGATGAGTTGCGATGATTATTTCTTTCCAGCGGCTTCCATTAATAATTTCTCTTGCTTCTTACTCAAGCTTTTTGGAATCTTTACCTTCACCCGCACATAGAGATCGCCTTTGCTTTCCGGGCTGCGAAGTTTTGGCATCCCTCGCCCGGTTAACCGAATGACCTGGTCGGGTTGTGTCCCTGGGGGAATGGTCAGCGAGATATTGCCATTCAGGGTTTTTACCTGCGCTTTTCCGCCCAGGAGAGCGGTGAAGACATCCACATCTGTTTCTGTATGGATGTTATTGTCTTTGCGTTCAAAACGTGGGTGTTTTTCAACGGAGACTTTGAGATATAGATCGCCACCTCCGGGAGCCTCACCTTTGATGCGAACTTTGGTTCCGTTTTTGGCGCCCGCCGGGATTTTAACCTGCACACGTCGCCCATTGCTCTGCAAGGTGCGGACAGCGCCCTGATGAGCCTCTTCTAAAGAAATATTGACCTGTTGTTCATAGCGTTGGGGTTGCGCACGCCGACCTCGACCTGCTCCCGCTCCCATACCGCCACCCATCCCGAACATGGCCTCGAAGAAATCTGAAAAACCGCCCAGCCCGCCCCCGCCGAACATATCACCAATATCTTCACGGCTGACACGAGTCCCACCGCCAGGGGAGCCGCTAGACCAATCA
Organism: Candidatus Desulfolinea nitratireducens; assembly: GCF_982879505.1. Taxonomy (NCBI): domain Bacteria; kingdom Bacillati; phylum Chloroflexota; class Anaerolineae; order Anaerolineales; genus Candidatus Desulfolinea; species Candidatus Desulfolinea nitratireducens. The sequence goes on along the minus strand of NZ_CEYOSI010000002.1, from coordinate 31,616 downwards.
CCCCAGTTGAAGTCCCCGGGTGCACCACGTTGCTGCCACTGCGAATAAGAAGAGCCAAGCTGATCGTATCGGGCGCGTTTTTTGGGGTCACTTAAAACCTGATAGGCTTCATTAAGCTCTTTGAACTTATCTTCAGCTGATTTGTCGTTTGGATTTCTGTCAGGGTGATACTCCATCGCCAGCTTACGGTAGACCTTCTTGATCTCATCCTGACTGGCATTGCGTTCAACCCCTAATACTTTGTAATAATCTCTATATTCCATTTTGTTCCTTGTATCTGGATATTATTGATCTTTGCAGACAGATACACTCTTATTCTACGCAACGCAAGGGTTGGAAGTCAAGCGTGGGCTGATGACTCTAATATAACTCTAATTGATTGCAAAGTATGCCTCGCCCTGCACTACTCGCAAATAAGGGTTAAAAAAACAGTCAGGGCAGAGACTGACTGTTGGAAGGTGATTGTTAAAAAATTACTTAAATTTCATTTTCGATGACGGTTTATTCATCCTTAATGCATACCAACCCAACCCAGCCCCTCCGAGTAATAAAGCCACGCCGAGTATTCCGAGCATGGTAGATGAATTATTACCATCATCTGATGCCGGATCTTCAACGCCAGATATTTGAGATTGTGCACCAAAGGCCACAAAGGCCCGATCTCCAGCCTCGACCTCGATCGGATAACTGAGATTGATCGTTGGGTTGTATCCATCTGGGATTGCCGCGCTAACGGTATACTCCCCTTCAGGGAGTTTTTCACTTTCGGCAACTTCCTCAGCGCCTGGAGGTATTTCGCCAAAACAAACGTAGGCTGGTTCTTCTGTATCTAAATCAATTTCGCTGATTGAATTCTGGGTCTTTGAATACCCTCCCAGCGAATTGGTCACACTGATCGCCCCCCCAGCCAGCCCCAATTCTGTTTCCTGACGAAGGCCATCGCCATTAATATCTTCAAAAAGGATCACGCAAATTTCAGTTGTCCCATTGGAGGGTGTGGGTGTGGGAAGGGCTTCCGTTGGAGTAGGTGAGGGACCCGGTGTGAAGGTTGGCGCTGCTGCAGGACCTCCAATGCCGATCATCAACTTTTGCCCGAAGAAAACTGTACAGTTATCATCCAGTTCCGGGTTGAGTGCACGGAGCTGATTATTATCAATGTTATGAAGTAGCTCAATCCGTGTGCAGTTATCTCCCTCGCGAACTGTATAGATGATCCGCCCATCAGGACCAGCGGTTGGTGTTTGAAACTCACCAATTTGCGGGGAAGAGGAAGCCTGCGCAGTGAACGATAGTCCCACGAGTAGGGTGAAGAGAAAAGGCACACTGAAAAGGAATAGGAATTTTGTTTTTATCATTTTTTTACCTGTCGCATTATATCATTGGCTTTCAGAATTCTTCTCATTCAAGCAGTTTCTTCTCAGGATACGGTACAATTCTAAAACCCTATTTCCTCTTTCAATGGGAATAATAATTATGGAACGCTCTGAGATTTTATTTGCGCTAAAAGAGAAACCAGCCCTTGATGTACTCATTGTCGGTGCAGGTGTCAATGGGATTGCCACATTCCGCGATCTTGCTCTAAATGGTGTCAATGTCCTCCTTATCGACCGTGCTGATTTTGCCTCTGGCGCAACCGCTGCCTCATCTCATATGGCGCATGGGGGTATCCGCTACCTGGAGAATGGAGAATTTCGCCTCGTACGCGAAGCAGTGCAGGAGCGCAATCGGATGATTGAGAATGCACCGCATATCGTTCGTCCGTTACCTACTACTATCCCCATCTTTAAAATATTTTCAGGATTGTTAAACGCCCCGCTCAAATTTTTCAACCTTCTCAACCGTCCCTCTGAACGGGGAGCCTTTGTGATCAAAATTGGGCTGATCTTTTACGATGCCTTCACTCGCAGGCAGAAAACTGTTCAGCCGCATCAGTTTATCTCCCGCAATAAGGCCTTGCTCCGCTGGAAGCGCCTGAGCCCATCCATTCGTTATGCAGCCACTTATTTTGATGGTGCGATCACCGAACCTGAGCGTCTCGCCGTCGAAATGCTCCTTGATGCGGAGGCAGTCCATCCCAACGCGCATGCGTTGAATTACATCAGTCTTGTGGGAGGAAAATCGAATATTGCCACTTTAAGAGATGAGTTAACGGGAGAATCCTTTGATCTTCGACCACGCCTGCTGATTAACGCTGCCGGACCCTGGATAGACGAGACGAACGCGACCCTGGGCTTAAAAGCGCGTTTCATCAGCGGAACCAAAGGCTCACACGTGGTTCTGTCTAACCCCGAACTCCGAGCCGAGATTGGCAACCATGAGTTTTTCTTTGAAAATGACGATGGGCGGATCGTGTTGATCTTCCCACTTTACGATAAGGTTTTGGTGGGAACATCTGATCTTCCGATTGAAAATCCTGATGAGGCGCGTTGTACTGAAGAAGAAGTGGATTATTTTCTCGAGATGATCGGAAATGTTTTTCCTGATATCCCTGTGCGGCGTGAGCAGATCGTTTACCGATTTTCGGGAGTGCGCCCTCTTGAGTATAGTAACTCAAAAACAACCGGGCAAATCCCTCGTGATCATTCGATAAAGATTCTCAGCGGTGTCTGGACAGGGCAAAGCTACCCAATATATTCGCTGGTGGGTGGCAAGTGGACATCCTTCCGTGCTTTTGCAGAGCAGGTTACAGATAAATCTCTTGCCTTCTTGGGGATGACACGAAAAATATCTACACGTTCTTTGGCAATTGGTGGTGGACGCAATTATGAAGGAATCATAGAAATCCGCAAACAATATTTGGAAGGCATTTCTGCGTGGACAAATCTCTCCCTGGAGAGGTTGGAAGAACTCTATCAACGGTATGGAACACGGGTTGAAGAAATTGCACTTTTCATCTCCAAGGGTGTTGAGGCATCTTTGAAATCATTAGCAGGTTTCAGTCGACGTGAGATGATGTTTTTGGCGAAAAGAGAAAAGATCATCCATCTTGACGATCTAATTTTACGCCGTACGCATATTGCCAAATTGGGATTGTTGACGCGCCCATTATTGGAAGAATTAGCAGCGATTCTTGCTGAAGCTCTGGATTGGGACGGAAAACAGAAAAATGCCGAAATCGCCCGGACTATAGATTTAATGGCAGGCAGGCACGGGGTTGTGTTGTGATATACGTTTTGTGTGAATAATAAATTTCAATACCAATCAGCAAAACAGGTAATTAGTACATTGTTGATTTTAAATTACAGGTAAATATACTTTATCAAAACGTGCACAAGGGAATTCGGAATGAAAAAATTAAAAAATGAAATTATCTATCTTATTGTCTTTCTTTCGTCAAGCTTTTCTCTTTTTTTGTATGGCTATCTTGGTAGCTTTACGAGATTCATGGCTGATGATTATTGTTCAGCGTATTATGCAGAAGATTTAGGTTTATTTGGGTCTATATTTTATTGGTATCGAACCTGGAGTGGTCGTTATTCAGCCTATGGAGCAGATTGGCTTGTTTTGAATTTATTCGACTCACATCATATAAATTTAATTCCGCCAATAGCCTTGGGTCTCTGGCTTGTTTTTACAATAATAACAATTTACTTGATGCTACAAGCAAAGAAAGATCAAGGAAGTAATAGCTGGCATGCAATTATTTTTGCAGCTATGGCCCTCTATCTGGTGATGCTACTTAATCCAAATGTCCCCCAATCCTTTTATTGGTGGAATGGGATGCGTTCTTATACATTACCTCTGATCGTATTGATATTTGGAATTTTAGTATTTCAGATTTTTGAAAAGCGGATAAAAACGAACATACAGATTGTAATTGTAGCATCACTTAGTTTCGCTTTCTTTTTTGCAAATGGAGGCCTCAGTGAGACTTATGTTGTATTACAACTAGCGTTCTTGACCTTCCTGTTATTTTTGAGTTTCTTTTTTTATGGCAAGAGAAAAATAACCAAAGAATCGATATTGCTTTTTGCGGGTTTGCTAGGAACATTGGCGTCCCTGGCTACTATTCTCCATTCTCATGGTAACGTAATTCGACGCAGTGTAATGCCTCCAGCTCCTGATTTAGTCACATTACTAACAATATCTTTTGACGCTTTTTTTACCTTCATTAGCGAGATAGTTCTTCAAAAAGAAAAAATATTTGCTTTTGTTGGAGCAATATTAATAGCGATTTGGATAGGAAGATTATATAAAGACACCATTTTTGTGTGTATTTGGGAGATAGTCCTTTTTTTTGGCGGGGGAGTTCTCCTCATGTTCGGTACTTTTTTGCCCGGTGTTTACGGTTATGCTCAATTTCCTCCCACCCGCACGCTTATTATCGGTGTTTTTATGTGTCTTATTTTTTTTCTTTATGGCAGCTTTTTATTGGGGGCTTGGCTCGCTCTACGCGAGAAATTTCATTATGGCGGAGTAGGATTGGCTATAATAGCCAGTATCCTAATCCTCGTATCAACAACAATAACGACCAAATCACTTTATGAAACTCGCGGTATTTATATTGCCTTTGCTGAAAAATGGGATCGCGTTGATGCAGAAATCCTGGAAGCAAAAGCCGCAGGCGCATCTTCCATTACCACCGAGGCAATGAATAACTGGGCAGGGCTGGACCGCCCCAACGATAACCCGAAATGGTGGCCCACCGAATGTTATTCGCTATATTATGATTTTCTTGTTATGGGTCCCCCATATTAATCAAACAACTTTGCTAAAAAATGGAAACTCTTAAAAAATATCTTACTCCCCTCATCCTGGCCTTCGTTACCCTCCTTGCCTATGGTCTCTTTGTCTTCCAACACGGCTATTACTGGGATGATTGGGCCTTTTCATGGACACGCGACCATCTCGGTTTTCAAGGGCTTCTCGACCAATTCGCTGTCAACCGCCCCATTCGAGCGTATTGGGAGGGGTTGCTAACACCGCTCATTGGCTCAAAGCCAGTTGCGTGGCAATTTTATGGTCTCTTCATCCGTTGGTCGGTTTCTCTCTCCCTCTGGTATTTTCTGAAAACCCTTTGGGCTGAAAAAAAATGGCAAAATGGCCTTACCGCACTTTTCTTTTTAGTCTACCCGGGCTTCACGCAGCAGCCACTTGCTATCACCTATCAATACTTCTGGAGTTTGCTCTTTCTGTTTTTCATCTCCCTGATGTTGATGGTTCAAGCCGCGCGCTCCCCTCATCTACGTGCCCTAAAGATCGGCATCTCGCTCATCATTTCTTTTTTTTCGCTCTTTGGTCTCGAATATCTCTTTGGGTTAGAACTTCTCCGTTTCGTTTTCTTGTGGATCGCCCTCAAGTCCCATTTTCCTAACCTCAAAGACCGCCTTAAGAAGACAGCAATTTTCTGGGCCCCGTATCTCGCTTTGCTCCTTGCCTACCTTTTTTGGCGCATCATCCTCTATAAAAACACAGTCTACTCCTTCAATAGCTCCTCCTTTTCTTTTAGGTCGATTTGGACTCAACTCTGGGACACGATTCCACTTGTCAGCATGGGGGCGTGGGCCAAGGTTTTTGTGCAGCCCTTCGACTCCGAAAGCGGTCTTAGCCTCAGGCTTGTTCTCGTTATGGCAACAATCCTTCTTGCCGGTACACTGCTTCTGGCAAACTATCTCAGAATTACCTCTACACACAAAGTGGATATTTCCAGGCAAAATTACGATTGGGACTGGCTCCTCCTCTCCATTGCATTACTCCTCGCCGCAGGCATTCCATTTTACGCGGTTAATTTCCCGGTCAAGCTGATCTTTCCAGAGGATCGCTTCACTTTTCCTTTCATCTTTGGCGTGAGTATGCTGCTGACGTGGCTCTTCTCCCTTATTAAAAATGAGATGCAGAGATTTACCCTCGCCGCGCTGCTGATTTCTCTTGCGATTACAACCCACATGCATACTGGCAGCATTTACCGCAGCGAATGGCGTTTACAGCGACTCTTTGCCCAACAACTATTTTGGCGTGCCCCAGGTATTGCACCTGGAACCCTTTTTATTGCAGAAGACGACGGAGTTTTCCCCCACAACGACGACGAAGCCTTTAGCTTTTTAATCAACTGGGCGTATAATCCCGAACAAAGCGATACAGAACTTGATTATGAATATTTTTATATTTCAGCTCGTTTGGGAGGGGAATTACCCAGCCTAAAAAGCGGAGAGCCTATTTTCAAAGACCAGTTCGCCGCTACTTTTAACGGGAATACGGACAAAATTTTACTATTGCACTTCTCTCCCCCCTCCTGCTTGCGTATTCTTGATCCCATCTACGATCAAGATGTTTTGCTCGCCCCACGCGGTGTGGATAATGTAGAGATGGGCAGTTTAACATTGCCTCGCGTGCTTGCTCCTGGATTACATCTTTCCAATCCGAGAGGTTTGATTAGCATAAATAACGATGATTTCAACCCTCCCGCATGGCTTTTTGGCGAAGAACCAGAGCGAAATTGGTGCTACTATTTTGAAAAAGCTGACCTCGCCCGGCAAGATGGGGATTGGAAGAAAGTCGCTAAACTTGGTGACAAAGCCTTCAATATCCCCTACGCCCCAGCAGATGCAGCGGAGTACCTGCCCTTCATCGAGGCCTTCGCTCGTTTGGGGCGTTATGATGATGCCCGGAAGCTAACAGAAATCGCAGCAGAAAAAACCCCAGTCCTGCGACCAATGCTCTGCTCCCTATGGGAGCGTGTGGCAAAAGATGGCGTGTTAGGCAAAAGTAACGCTCAGCTTGGTGAAGTTCAAGAAATGCTGAAGTATTGTCCTGTTCAATAAAAGGGGAAATCTACCAAATAATAAAAGCTGTAGTCAGAAGTTTAAGGCCTGATCTCTGATAAAATAGCCCCCTATGAAAAAGAAAGATGATCGTTATAAAATTATATTTTTGCGGCATGCTGAGTCTGTTGGGAATGCCGAAGGTTATTTTCAGGGACAGGGTGATTTTCCACTCACAGATCTTGGGCGCGAACAGGCACACGCCCTGGCCGCACGCTGGCAGGAAGAGGGGCGCGGGTTTGATCACGCTATTGCTAGCCCCCTCAGCCGCACACGCGAAACAGCTGAAATTATCACTGCCGCGCTGGATCTCCCCCTTGAGTTAGACCCAATCTGGATGGAACGCAATGCCGGTGAATTAACCGGCATGAAATTTGAAGACGGGCGTAAACAGTTCCCGCAACCAAAATTTCGCAACCCCTATGACGATTTCGCTGAAAGCGGCGAAGGAGATTGGGCGCTTTTTTTACGCGCAGGCCAGGCTCTAAAGGAACTCCTTTCCCGTGAGCCGGGACGTTATCTGATTATTTCGCATGGCGGATTGCTTAACCAATTGATGAAGGCTATTGTTGGTATCGCGCCCCATGCCAATTATGAGGGCGCGCAATTTCGTTTTGGCAATAGCGCTTTTGCAAAACTTACCTATATGCCCAGTTCCCATCGCTGGTATATTGAGGGTCTAAATGACCAAAATCACTGGAGGGAAGATGAGTAGCAATCCCTTAAAAATATTATCCTTTGGGGCAGGGGCGATTGGAACCTATATCGGCGGGAGCCTTGCACTGGCCGGACACGAAGTTGTTTTTGTGGAGCGTCCTGAAGTTGCTGAAGCATTAAGCGAACGTGGACTGCGGCTTGATCTCAGCTTGGACAAGCGCCGGAAAACCCTTGATGCAGATCTGATTCCCGCCGCTGATCTGGTATTTGCTGATTCCCTTGAAAGGGCCTTGGATTACGGCCCCTTTGACGTGGCCCTATTTGCCCTCAAATCTTATGATACAGAATCTGCGCTTGCAGGGATTAAACCCTTTGTTGAGAAAATGCCGCCTGTTCTTTGCCTCCAAAATGGGGTGGATAATGAGCCTGCCATTGCCAAGGTTCTTGGCTCCGAAAATGTGATTGCCGGGACAGTCACTTCTGCGATTGGGCGGCGTGATGCAGGTGATATTGCCCTCGAAAAACTGCGGGGGATTGGCATCGCAGATGTACACCCGTTGTCGCAAAGACTGGTCAAGGCGATGAATGAAGCCCTGTTGAATGCCAAACTTTATCCGCGGGCAGCAGATATGAAATGGTCAAAAATGCTCACCAATTTGGTTGGCAATGCGACATCGGCAATTCTGGATATGTCTCCGGCAGAACTTTTCGCCCGAGATGATCTCTATGCCTTTGAAATGCGAATGCTGCGGGAAGCCCTTGCAGTGATGGATGCACAAGATATTCGAGTTGTAGATTTGCCGGGCACACCTGTTCGATTATTAGGTTTTGCAGCCAAAGGACCAGCCTGGTTGCGTCCGTTTGCGGCCAAGAAACTGGGCGGTGGACGTGGTGGAAAGATGCCTTCTCTTCATATTGATCTTCATTCCGGGCGAGGCAAATCGGAGGTGGATTATCTTAATGGCGCGGTTCTCCGCGCTGGAAAAGAGAGCAAGACACCTGCCCCTGTGAATAAATTGCTAAACGAGACCTTGCTTTCGATGGCAAGTGGCAAGATCGCAGTAGAAGAATATGCCCAGAAACCAGAAAAATTATTGGAGCAGGTTTAGTAATTAGGAATTTGGAAGAGAAGTATGAAAGAAAATAAAAATATCAAAATTGTCGAACCTCGTGATTCGGTTGATATCCACCTTCCTGATGGACGAATCCTTTCAGGGCCGCGCGGTGGAAGCGCAGGAGACTTTCTCATGGCAGCTGGTGAAAATCCCAATAAGCCGATCGTTGCCGCTGTAGTGAATGGCGATCTGCGCGAGTTGAGTTATCCAATTGAGATCGAGTCTCGGCTTTCAGCAGTGAATATGTCAACAGCCGATGGCGCACGGATTTATAGGCGCTCGTTGACCTTTTTGCTGGAATTTGCTTTTCAGCAATTATTCTCGAAGGGGAAATTGACCATTGATCACTCGGTCAGTTCGGGAGGGTACTACTGTCAGGTGAGTGGTCGGGAAATGCTAACTGCTGAAGAGCTCGAGATGCTCCAAAAACGGATGCAGGCTGAGGTCGCGGACGACCGCCCATTTGTCCGTGAAGAAATCCCGCTACAAGAGGCTATTCAGTATTTTGAATCCCTCGGTCATCTGGATAAGGTCAATCTGCTTGCCCATCGTAAAAAAGATTATCTGACTCTTTACCGTCTTGGTGAGCATATGGACTACCATCATGGGTATATGGTCCCATCTACGGGCTATTTGCGCTGGTTTGATTTGGAGGCATTCGACGGTGGGTTTGCCCTCCGATTTCCGCGCCGCCATAAGCCGATGGAGCTTTTGCCAATGAGACGGTATCCGCAATTACTGGATGCTTTTCGTCGTTACGGCGATTGGCTGACCAAATTGGGGATCGATAATGTAGGTGCGCTGAATAATGCCGTTATCTCCGGTCGGGAACAGGAAATTGTGCTCGTTTCTGAGGCCTTTCATGAACAGCATATCACTGATATTGCGCAGCAAATTGCCTCACGGCGAGCTGATTTGCGCCTGATACTGATCGCTGGACCTTCTTCTTCGGGGAAAACGACTTTTTCACGCCGCCTGACGGTGCAATTGCTTGCTCTGGGGATATCCCCTTTCCCGCTTGAGCTAGACAATTATTTCGTTGACCGTGTGAATACCCCGCGTGACGAATATGGTGAGATGGATTTTGAAGTTCTGGAAACGTTGAACCTGCCCTTGCTGGCAGAGCATTTGCAGAAGATGATTCTCGGTGAGCGTGTACAAATGCCGCATTACAATTTTATAACCGGGATCAGTGAGCCTGGTGAGGAGATTCAGGTTCAGCAAGATCAGCTCATCATTCTCGAAGGCATACATGGCATGAACCCGCGCCTGCTTCCAGGAGCGTTGCACGGACAGGCTTTTCGTATCTTTGTTTCTGCGTTGACACAGTTAAATCTAGACCGGCACAATCGTGTCTCGACGACTGATACGCGACTCATCCGTCGGATCGTGCGTGATGCCCGTGAGCGCGGATATTCAGCCAAGGACACCATCTCGCGCTGGGAGTCTGTCCGGCGTGGCGAAAAGCGGCATATCTTCCCCTTTCAGGAAAACGCCGATCATATGTTTAACTCTGCGCTGGCTTACGAGTTGGCTGCGCTCAAACCTTATGCTGAACCATTGCTGAGACAGGTCCCGCATGGCACGCCAGAATATATCGAAGCTAAACGGCTGCTTGCTTTTCTACAATGGTTCCTGCCTCTAAATGCAGATTTGGTGCCAGAAAACTCCCTGGCGCGCGAATTTCTGGGCGGCTCGGTTTTGAGAAAATTCAAATGGTGGCAAGGGGACAGGCTTTGAAGCGGTATGCAAAATGGATATTGCCTTGATTAGCCTTTGCAAACCTTCGAACACTACATAACTGATCTTTCCACTCCTATCTGAAAATTCCCTATTTTAATGACTTTTCTTTCCATTATTTTGATTGCCATCAGCATGGCGATGGATGCCTTTGCGATTTCACTCGGTTCCGGCGTTAAAATTGGACCGGGTCCACGCCCGATTTTCCGCATGGCTTTTCACTTTGGCTTGTTCCAGGGGATCATGCCTATAATCGGCTGGCTATTTGGCTATTCCATTGAACCATACGTGAAGGATTTTGATCATTGGGTGGCATTTGGATTGCTGGCCTTCGTTGGATTGCGTATGATCCGTTCAGGTTTGAGTAAAACTGAGGAAGAAAGTCTAAGGGACCCCTCGCGAGGCTGGACAATGGTCTTGCTTTCGGTGGCGGTCAGCATTGATGCCCTGGCGATTGGCCTGAGTTTGGCTTTTCTGAATATCACCATCTGGACTCCCGCCTTGGTGATCGGTTTGGTGACCAGCGGTCTTTCTGTGGTCGGCCTGAGAGTAGGGAATGGCGTTGGGAATAAATATGGAAAACCAGTCGAAGTATTTGGCGGACTGATCTTGATTGGAATTGGGATTAGAATCGTTATTTCACACTTGGCAGGGTAGTGGAAGTGTTCTCCTCCTCCCCAAAATTCCGCTTTCAGAATTAGGGGGAGGAGGAGAGGGGGGCTGAAGATGAATCTACGACATCGGAGGGCACTCTATACCAAACTTTCCTTGACATCCCACAGTCACTCAGATAAAATCACGGGGCTTAATTGATGGGCCTGTAGCGCAGTTGGGAGCGCGCGTCAATCGCACTGACGAGGTCGCGGGTTCGAATCCCGCCAGGTCCACTTCATCTAGTTGACGGGATACCCCTTTGTGGTAAAATCCCATCCACGATGGAAACAGGGGCCTATGGCGCAGCTGGGAGCGCGTCTCAATGGCATTGAGAAGGTCGTGGGTTCGAGCCCCACTAGGTCCATTAAAATCGCTTGACGTACCCGTCAGGCGATTTTTGTATTTCTATGTTTGGATCAATAAACGGACAAAAAGAATTTGGAACTTTTACACATATTTTTGTTTCCCCCTGGGTGTGCTTGGTTTCTCCATTGCGATCTGTTACTGAATTGTAACAAGCTGCAATCAAATAAAAACACCCCGGTAATAAGAATATAACCCGGCTTTCTTATAATTCAATTTATATTTCAAGATAAGTTCTAGAGAGATATTTATTTTAGAAGAAGGAGATAAGAATGCTGAAAAGTTTATTTTTCAAACGAAAACGTCATCAAAAACAAGGTTCCATTGCAGAGCAGCCGAAAAGTATAGGGTTTAATAACCTGGTTGTATTAATAGCGGCCAGTACCGTGTTATTGAGTAGTTGTGGTGTGATTCCGGAAGTAAATGCCATTGCCCCGGTTATACAATTTGAGGTTGTCTCAACATCAGTATCCAATATGATCCCATCCCCTACTCCAATAGTGATCATTCCTGAGCCCTCGTTAACTTCTACACCCATACCCTTACCACCAACATCAACGCCAACCCTTTATCCACCAACTCCAACGCCAAAAATATATTGCGATTGGATGTCATTTGTCAAAGATATCACGATCCCTGATGGAACCACAATCAAAGTAGGTGGTGCCTTTGTAAAAACCTGGCGACTCAAAAATCGTGGTACCTGTACCTGGACACCAGATTATGCACTGGTGTTTTCGAATGGTATGCAGATGGGTAATAATATCGAAGTAAAACTTCCTGAATATGTTGCTCCAGGAAATACTATAGATATATCCATTCCCCTAACCGCACCCTCAACTGTGGGACATCATCGAAGTTACTGGTTATTGCGCAATGCTTCAGGAGTCCTGTTCGGCTATGGTGATAACGCGAATAAAACATTTTTTGTAGATATCTATGCTGTAGATGGATCCAATCCTGCTGTCACAATCTCACCCTCCAGTGGTCCATCTGGGACTTTGGTCCAGGTTGTTGCCAGTGGTTTCCTCCCCAACTCTCAAGTGCTGGTTGGCCTCGGACCCGTCAACTCTGAATATGGTCAAGTCGCGCAAGGGTTCACTAACGGCAATGGAGACTTTAACGTGCAAGTCCCGGCGAGAGGTGAGGTCGGTTTGGAACTTGTTTTCGCTGTCGCTGTCCAAGGTCAGCCTGGTGTCTTGGCTCCTCTTCATTTTTATATTACAGAAGCTATTCCTGCACCAACGCCCTATCTGGATACCTGGACGACTTTTTCAAGCCCCGCCTTTGCCATCTCATTGCAATATCCCGCCGAGTGGCAACCTGTACCAGGATATGGAGACTCGAATACGGGTGTGACAAGGTATGGTGGAGTCAATGGCTTTTTTCAAATTGGTGCCATGGATACAGATAGCATCGATAAGGCTGCTGCACATGAAGCGGAGCATAGGTTGAAACCATATGGATCTAACCCAACCATTGAAACCTTGCAGATTCAAGGCCAGGAGGCGCGGTTGATTTTACCCTCGGGTGGTCAACCCGCTGGTATGCAAAACCAAGCTGCGCTTATTGTCCAGTATCCATTTGTGGCAAGCATTGTTTGGTCACCTCGTTACTTTGTCCTATACGCGGATTGGCCTCATATTCGTACTATTGCGGAAACCCTTCGTTTTGCACATTGAGATTATCTTAGATAACGCAGAATATGCCTTACCTAGGTTCGATTGGAATTACAATGCAAAAACTGTTTCTAATTATTGTAATTGCCTCCAAGCTACTAATATTGGAGCACAACTGGGTTCTTCGTATCGGCATTATTTTGCCACCACCACTAATCCCGTACTACGAATGGTTTATCGATTTTCCGGGTTGGCAACCCAACTTGGAAAAACAAAATCCTATTGAAATACGGACCGAATATGGGATAATCAACTATCACCTATAATCAGGACAAATTCCTGATGCCATAAGAATAGTAAAATTGTAGAAAACAATCTACTGGAGTGTAGTCATGCACAAGAAACGAAAAACCCAATATTTGGTAATTCTTTTATCTGTAATTTTTACCCTGGCATGTGGAAGTTTCCAAGTGGGAATAGTGACACCTACCTCAGAAAATGCCGTCGTCTCAATTGGGGATGCTCAGGAAGCAAGCCCCGAGGTGGCTGCAGCGGAAAATTTCTCGCATCTTTGGGTGGAGTACTGGAACCCTGTTTTCAATTATGGCCTTGCCATACCCTCCCATTGGCGGGTGAATACTGAATCCGAAAGCGGATTCATGATGCTCTGGAGCTACGATCAGGATTACTTTGATGCGAATTCCATCAAGGGATGGTGGATCGGCGGTGAAGCTCCAGAAGGCGCAGTGAAGCTAGATTTCGTTCCATTTGAAAACGTTGTTTCTGAACAATCGTTAGACACAGCGATCAGTAATATCCTTGGGGCTGACCCGGAAATGACCGTAGTCTTGTCGGTTGAAAAAACCGATCTCGGCAATTTTGATGCGGTTCAAATCACCACGGCGAGACCTGACAAGGTAGAAGATATCACGACCAGTATCGCCATCCGATTATCTCCAGACGTCATTCTTTTGGTAGCGGCATACCCCAATAACTTCTATGAGCTGAGCGATGTAAAAACCATTCTAGGCACCCTCGTCCTGAATAAAAACACCCCCATTATTAAGCCAAGCACAGCTCCTCACCCACCACTCACCGTAAAAAATGAGGATCTATCGGGGATGCCCACTGCCAGCTATCCAGTCGCATGGTACGGTCACATTGCCAGTATACCCGCAAAAGAACCCTATGACGATAAAGTGGTTCTTTCCTATGGTGCAGGCGAATTTGGCATCAAGGGGAACACCCCTGAACTCGAAGAAACGATTCGATCCCTGCGGGATGCAACCGGGGATGCAGAATATGTCCACCTGTGGGGCGTGTTGTATTGCGATATTGATGACTACAACACCTGCCAGTTAAACGTTGATCGCCTGGAGTACGGGGATCAATACTCGATCTCTCTTTATGATATCGGTGATTGGGTCGGCACAATCAAAAGTACCACTTTCTTCGGCGAAACCGTTTACGTTTTTGAGTTGTCCGGCCAATTGCCAGTGTGGTATGGAATTAGTGGAGCAAACGATCCTCTTATTCAAGGGGAGATTGAGGCTTTGAGTGATACCAATACGATTGTGACGATCTGGGGCGATTTGCTGGTCGGTGTAGATGGTGTTAACGGGACCCGTATTGAAGTCCGGATGGTCGATCCTCCGGGGCCAAATATGATGCCCTCCCCCACAAGTTGCGATTCCGAATCGGGTTATTTGGGCTCCGTCGAAGAAATGGTCGAATTCATCCAAACTAACCTTGAAACCGGGAACCACTGGCCATTTTCATATGCCATCGGCAACCCCTTTGTGATCGGCTACTGGCGATCTGAGGGGGTGGTTCTGCCTCGTGAAGAAGCCTATCAACAACTTACAACAAATCTGCTCCCATCCCCAGATGATGTAGTCGTCATCACCGATCCCGCTTCCTTCCCAGACTTGGGGGGCAGATCTCTTGAAACTATTTGGGGACCAGATGTGGATGTAGCCGCAACCATCTATAGCAAGGGTTGGGGATCTGATGGGCAGCAAGAAGCCATCCTGTCGGTGGCGCGCTGTGACTCTCATGGCATTGATGTCTACTACTGGTATGGCATGATGTACGGCAGGTTTGAGTAGATAAATAAGACAGATAATCTGGAGTTGAGATAATGAAAAGGACAACTCAAATAATAGTGGCTATCACGATAGCTTTTGTACTTGTTAATTGTGGAATTGTAAGTCAAAAAACAACCAGCGTTGAAACACCACCCGAACAAAGCACATTCAAGCAAAACTTCTCAATAGGCCCTCTCATTGAAATCCACAAAGACCTTTTGATTGAAGGGCCACGCACCTTGAGTGGAACGGAAGCTGGACCCCGAGAGCCCTTTATTCAAAGCCATGAAACTATGACCCTCCAAGTCGATCCGGATAATGCGGGCATTCTTTTTGAAGCAATCGAATCCGATCTAGAAGAAACGCTGATGAATAGTGGAGCAACGATCGTAGGCAGCGGCGGAACTGATGTCCACGCAGATCCAATTGCCTTTTTCTCCCACAGCTACAGCGAGGGACCATTTTATGGCGTCGTTGATGTGTGGGGGATTCGTGGAAAAGAAAACACCTTCATCATCATTTCTCAAATTACTGAAAGCCGAAACTGACATTTTTGAAGGATGTGCTAGAATCAGAAAACACTTGTTTTAGAAAGCGGAAGAAATAATATGTCTGCTCATTCCCATATTCTCCTGGTTGACGATGAATCTGCCATCACTGATAATTTGGCCCCGTTTCTTCAACGTGCTGGATTTGAAGTAAGTGTCGCGTCAAATGGGGAGGAAGCTCTCACGGCAATTGAATCCAATTCCCTTGACCTGATTGTCAGCGACGTACTCATGCCAAAGATGGACGGTCGGGAGTTGCTCCGATCTCTGCGGCAGGATAATAATTGGATACCTATTATTTTACTAACTCAGGTCGGGGAGGCCTTTGAGCGGGCAATGGCCCTTGAAGAAGGCGCAGATGATTACATCAATAAGCCATTTGAACCCCATGAACTGGTAGCTCGTATCCGGGCGGTACTGCGACGAGCAAAACCAGGAAAACCGCCCCTATCGGCTGCTTGGCAGGTCACCTGTGGTGACCTGCGTTTTGATCGCCGCGCTCGTCGGGTGTATCTCCAAGGTCAGGAACTGAGCTTGACCCCTAAAGCGGTGCTGTTACTTGAATATCTGATGACTCATCCTGATGAGCTAGTCACTCGCGAGCGGCTTCTTGACGTGGTCTGGGGTTGGGATTATCCAGTCGGTTCTCGGGCAGTCGACACGCGGATCGCCGAGTTACGTCGCTCTCTGGAAGATAATGCTGCCGAACCTCGTTATATTGAGACCTTGCCCGGGCAAGGCTATCGGTTTGCTGCAAACGTGGAGGGAAAATAGTGCGGTGGCGTTGGTGGTGGGTATTAATCCCTTTTATCTTTGGCATAATGGCTGCATTAGCTATTATCTTAACGAAGATGCCGAATCCGATCCTCTTTTTTCAGGCTGACCTGTGGATATTGGTCATCGGAGTTGGAATTGGACTATCTATATTGATGGCGTTAATTACAGGGTATCACGCTCAGAATAAGAAAACCCAAAACGCTGTTATTAATAAATTTTCTGAAGATCGTAACCGCTTCCTTCGCCGCCTGGATCATGAGTTGAAAAACCCTCTCACGGCCATTCTGGCTGGATTGGCAAATTTATCTGTTGCTGAAACGCCCACAGATCGTTCAAGTAGCTTGAACAGCGTTCAAACCCAGGTAGGAAGGCTCCGCCGTCTTGTGGCAGAGTTAAGAAAACTGTCAGAACTTGAAACCAGGCCATTAGATCTCGGCCCGATAGATTTGACCGTTTTTTTAGAGGATGCTTTTGAATTAGCAAAGGAAGATGCTGAAGCGGGGAAAAGGAATCTGACCATTTCAATTCCTCGTGCGCCCTGGCCTCTACCAACCATCAATGGAGATCGGGATCTATTAATTCTAGCCATTCATAATCTCCTGGAAAACTCATTCAAATTTACAGAATCAGGAGATACTATCGAAATGCGGGCATTTGAAGATGGTACTCGTGTGGTCATTGAGATCGCTGATACTGGTCCTGGTATTCCAGAAGATGATCAACTTTTCATATGGGAAGAACTCTATCGAGGCAAAAATGCTCGCGGGATTCCCGGGAGCGGGTTGGGGTTAGCCCTGGTTAGAGCAATTATTACTCGACATAGAGGAGATATCGCCATCCGATCTCGCTCCGGGGAAGGAACCGTTTTTAGTATCCATCTTCCAGGCTAATTTTCCTCATTGAGGTTGAAGCGAGATGAGCAATTAGGAAACTATTCGCTCATATGCTATAATTTGCGGAATTCTAAAAGTCAGAACAGGAGTAGTAGGTCATCCTGCCAGAGAGATGGGTAGAAAATGTGAAAGCTCATCATTGGTATTTGCAGGAATGCCGTCAAGACCGAACTCGCCTGTTGCCCCTGAGTGAAGACGAAGGGGAGACTGCATCTGCGAATGCCACAAAATGTGGAAGTAGTTGATGCCGGGTAAGCCCGTTATAGCGAACTTAAGTGATGTTTTAAGGTTGAAAAGTTAGAAAGTTGGAAGGTAGTGAACATGCCAACATTTAAACTTTCAAACTTTCAACATAATCTGGGTGGTACCGCGGAGCGATCCTTCGTCCCTGAGTGGATGAAGGATTTTTTGTTAATAAGGAGGTACGATATGAAACCAATCAACTATGGTCGCAGATCCTCGGGACTCTCTTTATCCGTTCGCGCGCCCCTCCTTAGCCTCGTACTTGAAACCTGGCAAATCGATCTTGAAACTCTACAAAGAGAGGCAAAAAATGACTGAAAATTATAATCACACTGAAATTGAAAAAAAATGGCAGGATAAATGGGATGCTGACGAACTATACCGCTCGGTGATCGACGAGAGTCGTCCCAAGCATTATGCGCTGACCATGCTGCCCTATCCCTCCGGTGACCTGCATATCGGTCACTGGTACGCGATGACTCCCTCTGATGCACGCGCTCGTTATATGCGCATGAATGGATTCAACGTCCTCTTCCCAATTGGCTTCGACTCATTTGGGCTGCCAGCAGAAGGTGCGGCGATCAAGAATAATATCCATCCCAAGAAGTGGACTTATGCCAATATCGAGCGGATGCGTGGCCAACTGCGCAGCATGGGTGCGATGTTCGATTGGGAACGTGAAGCCGTCTCCAGCGACGAATCCTATTACCGCTGGTCAGAATGGTTCTTTATCCAACTCTACAAAAATGGGTTGGCTTACCGAAAAATGTCCCCAGTGGACTGGTGCCCAAGCTGCAATACCACCCTGGCGCGCGAACAGGTTTGGGGTGACGACCGTCACTGCGAACGCTGTGGCACGCCCGTTATTAAAAAAGATCTCGACCAGTGGTTTTTCCGGACGACGAACTACGCCGATGAGATGTTGAAGTTTGAAGATATCGATTGGCCTCAACACGTCAGGACATTGCAAACCAACTGGATCGGTCGCAGTGAAGGGGCCTCGGTGATTTTCAAAACCGAGGTTGGGGATCACGATATGGAAGTTTTCACCACGCGTCCGGATACGCTCTGGGGCGCGACTTTCATGGTCCTGTCTCCTGAGCATCCGCTGGTGGAGGTGGTCTCCACTGAGGATAAAAAGGCCGAAATCGAAGCATATAAAGACGAGGCCGCGCGTCAATCGGATATAGAGCGTGAGGCAACCGATAAGGAAAAAACCGGTGTTTTCACCGGTGGATATGCCATTAATCCGGTCAACGATGAGCGCATCCCGATCTGGATCGCGGATTATGTCCTCATGTCTTATGGCACGGGCGCAATTATGGCCGTCCCGGCCCACGACGAGCGCGATTTCGAGTTTGCCCGCAAGTTTGGGTTGGAGGTCCGTGTAGTTATCCAGCCCGATGATATGGAAGCCCTCGACGGTGAAACAATGGAAGCCTCTGTCCCTGCCAAGGGACAGATGGTCAACTCCGGGCCGCTGACGGGCACCCCCGGCGATCAATCAGTCGTCAAGGCGATTGAATTTATCGGTGAAAAAGGGACCGGTAAAAAAGCGGTCAATTACAAGCTGCGTGACTGGCTGATCTCCCGCCAGCGCTATTGGGGATCACCGATCCCGATGATCCACTGCGAAAAATGCGGCTGGAATCCTGTCCCCGAGGATGAGCTACCGATTACGCTGCCGGAAGATGTGGAATGGTTGCCCACCGGTGAGTCCCCGCTGAAACTGCATCCAACCTGGAAGCACGTCAAATGTCCGGAGTGTGACGGCAAAGCTGTCCGTGAAACCGACACGATGGATACCTTTATGTGCTCCTCCTGGTATCACCTGCGCTATCTATCCCCCGAATATCACGAAGGTCCTTTTGATCAGACCGAGTATGATTACTGGATGCCGGTTGATATCTATACGGGTGGCATTGAGCATGCCACGATGCACCTGATGTACACGCGATTTTTCCATAAAGCCTTGCGTGATATGGGGATCACAAAAGGGGATGAGCCGATGTCGCAGCTTCGAAATCAGGGCATGGTTTTGGGCGAAGATCACGATAAGATGTCGAAATCCAAAGGCAATGTGATTGCGCCGGATGCGCTGGTGGATAAGTACGGGGCGGATGTTGTCCGTGCCTATTTGATGTTCTTCTCCCGCTGGGATATGGGTGGACCCTGGAATTCGCAAGGCATCGAGGGGACTGTCCGCTGGATGCGCCGGGTCTGGACTATCTTTAATGAGACCGCTAACGTAACGGACGTGACCCCAACCTGCTCGGCGGAAACGAAAAAGAGTCTGCGCCTCAAGTTACACGAGACCCTGAAATCGGTCACCTTCGACTTTGAGAATGTCGGCTTTAATACGATCATCTCTTCGTTGATGGAGTTGATGAACGAGATTTATAAGGCCCGCAGCGAAGGCGCGGTGGGCACCCCCGAATGGGATGAGACCCTCGATATTTACCTGCGCATGTTGGCGCCAGTTGCACCGCATATCGCCGAGGAACTCTGGCAGGTGATGGGCAATGAATATTCGATCCATACCCAGGCGTGGCCCAAGGTGGATGAATCTGCCATCGTTGTAAACGAAATCACGATGGGCGTGCAGGTGAACGGCAAAGTCCGTGATCGCATCACCGTCGCCGCCGATGCGGATGATGACACTGTCAAAGCCGCTGCGCTGGCGAGCGAGAATGTACAGAAATTCCTCGAAGGCAAAGAACCCCGCAAGGTGATCGTGATTCCGGGGCGCCTGGTCAATATTGTGAAGTGAGAATGGCAGATAGAAATCGAAATATGAAACCCTTCGTGATAAGCTTATAAAGAAGATTGATCCCATCCCCCCTGTTGTCCCCCCTTCCCAAAGGGGGGACAATTTTCTTATTGGGACTTGGGAGCAGATTTTCTGCTCCCAAGTCCCTTAGAATTATCCCTCCCCCGCCGAGTATATTAATATATCCAAAACTAAATCAGGCGGGGGAGGGTAGGGTGGGGGCAAATCACACCTCTATCTAAAATCACTCCTTCTATAGATTAGATTTGTGGAGTGTCATAATATTTAAATATTTTTTGATAAACTCTTCTATAATAAGGAAACCTATGACCACACTACCCTTCAACTCACGTCGTTCTTCCGTTTATGGGCGCAAGGGGATTGTCGCCACATCACAGCCTTTGGCAACCTCCGCAGGACTTGAGATGCTGGCAAAAGGCGGCAATGCTGCCGATGCGGCTCTGGCCGCGGCTGCGGCGCTGAATGTAACCGAGCCGACCTCCACAGGGATTGGCGGGGATATGTTCGCCTTGTATTATTCAGCCGACACGAAACAAGTCACCGCCCTGAATGGATCGGGGCGCGCCCCCGCCGCCCTGACGCTGGATCGGTTAAAAAATGAAGGCTTCTCTACCGAATTACCCCGTTTTCATGTCCATACGGTGACCGTTCCCGGGGCATGCGCGGGCTGGATTGACCTGAATACAAAACATGGCTCATTGCCCATGGATGAGATCCTTGCCCCCGCGACTCGACTCGCAAGAGAAGGATTCCCAGTGGGACCGATCACATCCCATGCCTGGAAAGCTGGCGCAGAAGCGCAATTGAAATTTGCCCCAAATGGAAATGAATTAACGATTGATGGCCGCGCCCCTGCGCCCGGGGAAATATTCCGCAACCCGGGTTTGGCAAAAACATTTGAAACCATCGCGCGTGGAGGCGCATCCGCCTTTTATCAGGGAGAGATTGCGGAAGCCATTGTGCGTGTTGTCAATCAGGCGGGTGGCTGCCTGTCAGCGGAAGATCTGGCCTCGCATCTCTCCACCTGGGAAGAGCCGATCTCGACCACCTACAGGGGATATCGGGTCTTTGAATGCCCGCCAAACGGACAGGGCATCACGGCCCTGATCGCCTTGAATATTTTGGAAGGCTTTGATCTGGGAGCGCTGGATTTGCTTTCAACGGAACGAATTCACTTGATGATCGAAGCGCTGCGGCTGGCCTTCGCAGATGCACGTTGGTACGTGGCCGACCCTGCTTTTTCCAAGATTCCCATCCAGGAATTACTTTCAAAAGACTATGCAGATAAACGCCGCAAGTTAATTAATAAAGAGCGCGCCACAATTGACCCCAAACGTGGGACCCCGGCATTATCCTCGGATACGGTCTATTTGAGCGTCGTGGATCAATTTGGAAATGCCTGTTCCTTCATCAACAGCAATTACTGGGGCTTTGGGACCGGGATCGTCCCGAAGGGCTGGGGCTTCACCCTGCAAAACCGTGGTCATAACTTCAACCTTGACCCGGCCCATCCCAACGCCCTTGCGCCGCTGAAGCGACCCTACCATACGATCATTCCCGCGATGGTGACCCGCGAATCCGATGATTCCCTCTACGCCTCCTATGGCGTGATGGGCGGATTTATGCAGCCCCAGGGACATGTGCAGGTGCTCTCCGCGCTGGTGGATGCTGGCCTCGACCCGCAAACCGCCCTCGATCTGCCCCGTTTTTGTATCGAGGTGGAAGAAACCGGCGGCCGTGTGGCTTTGGAAGAAGGAATCCCGAATGAAAGCTTTGTTGAAATGGAGAAAATGGGACATCCTGTTTATTCGGTCGGTGGATTTGAGCGTTCCTTATTTGGCCGGGGACAGGTCATTACCCGCGACCCAGCGACAGGCGTTTTGAGCGCGGGCAGCGATCCGCGCGCAGATGGCTGCGCGATGGCGGTGTGGTGATATTGATTTACCATTCGCTCAATTCGTGTAATTCGTGTTAAAAAATCACCTATAATCCTCCCATGTCTATCCTCAAGGACCCTGAAAAAAGTGAAATCAAAGCCCTATTCGATCTCTACGCTGATTGGGCGGGGAAATCCGTCCTGGAGATCGGTTCCGGTGATGGTCGCCTGACCTGGCGTTATGCGGAGAAAGTTGCCCGTGTTCTTGCCCTTGAGCCGGATGAAGAGGCCCATGCTGAGGCGTTGAATAATCGACCAAGCGAAATGGGGCATGTAGCATTAACCAATCTTGGTTTTGATGAGTTTGCCAGGGGTAATAAGGAAAAATTTGATCTGGCAATCCTTGCCTGGTCACTCTGATGAATGGAAGCAACGAGCATGGTGCATGCTCTCCGGGAAATTCGCAATTTATTGAAACCTGATGGTGCGCTGATCGATATCCGCCCGGATGGGGAATTGAATGAGTTTATTCGTCCGCTTGGGGAGGATGAGCATCTGATCGGGTATCTGCACGAGACCGACGATTATATCGAATACAGGCAGGCGGAAGCCGCTGTCCGGGAAGTAGTTGCAGCAGGATTATTCCGGATAGAGAAAGCAGGGAAATTTACCTTCAATGTTTACGCCGATTCATTTGATGAGCTAAAAATATTTCTTGACGAGAATTGGAGCGATTCCCTGATCAAGGGGGATGTCATTGCAGAGGCCCAAAGACTCGATGATGCCCATGGTGTGGGGAAAGTTATCCTGCGCGAGCAGCCCAGGATCGCTTTATTGAAACCAGTATTCTAAATTAGATTATTTTACACCACGGATTATGGCGCTGCAAAGACCACCGCGCAATACCCAAAGTTTTCATAAAAGGAATAGCCAATCCCGATCTCTGTGTGTTTTGTAGTCAGCAGGTTTTCATTATGGCGTGGGTTGGTTTGGTCCATCACCCAAAAGGAGACAACACCCTGCCCGTTTAGCGGTGGGTAGCTGGCGTGTACATTTTTCGTTACGCCAGAAGCTGCATAGCCAGTTGACGCGACACGCGAAGTGGGCGTGGTTCCATCCGAACCTCATGGGGGAATAGACCGTTGCAGGCCATATCTGAGCTGTGTGCCTGGGCAGCTTCTGCAAGCAGGGTATTGGTTGTCATTGCCGGTAAACTGCTTTGTGCTCGATTGTGGTTGATGATTGCCAAAACTTCAGATACCTGGCTCTGATCAATCGTATAAGCACAGTTGCCGGTGCTGAGAGTCCCGCTGGTTTCTATCGTGGTTGAGCCAGAATCCCCTCCTGCTGCGCCGACAGTGATCATCACCCAGAGGGTTTTATCTTTATCAATCGGGATTGTTTCCCCTGTTGGGGTGTGCAATTCGAAATCGGCCCTATAGCTCCCTCGGTGTTGGGGGCGACCAAATCAATGGCGATATTCAGGGTTTCCAAGCTTAATCCCTATCACCCCAAACCATTCTCCCTGTCTTGCGGAATACATGAAAAAGATCCTGTTTAAGAGCCTTTTGTTTGTATATTTTACCCTTTTATGCAATAATGGATATGTTATATCCGATTAATCAGTGGAGAGGTTGCCATGCCCAAAAATATTGTGATTTTATCTGATGGTACGGGACAGGAGGGTGGCAGAGGCCACGATACCAATGTCTATAAGCTCTTTCGAATGCTTGAAGATCGCACCGATCAACAGGTGGTTTTCTACGACGAGGGCCTTGGCACCGATTGGCGCAAGATATCCGGTAATATAGCTGGCGCGGGCATGAGGAAAAACATTCTTCAATGTTACCAATTTATTTATGAAAATTACAATGCCGGTGATAAAATATTTTTATTCGGTTTCAGCCGTGGGGCAGCAACGGTCAGGAGCCTGGCAAATTTTATTGATTATTTCGGAATCCTGCCCAAATCACGTCCGGAGTTAATCAAAAAGGCATATGCGCTCTATCGCATTGGGCGTGAAGAAAAGATTATAGAAAAGGTGGAGGAGGCGCCAGAAAACCAAAATCTCATGGATTTTGCGACGCAAGGAATTCAAAATCTCAGGGACCTGGGAGATATATTCATGCGCGGGCGGTCACTGAATACCAAGGCGGAAAAATTTATTCATCAACACCCAAACCAATGGGCTTCGATCGAATTTTTGGGTGTTTGGGATACGGTGCCCGCATTGGGTTTGCCCGGCGCTGTGATCGACACTTTTGTTAATATTATTCCGGGATGGAGGCATCGTTATCATGACTTCACCCTCCATTCGAGTGTCAGGAATGCGTACCATGCTCTTTCCATAGACGATGATCGCAAATGGTTCCACCCAACGATCTGGGATTGGTATGATAAGAAATATCAAAAAGTCGAACAAGTCTGGTTCAGCGGCTCGCATACGGATGTAGGAGGTGGATTTGACGAGTCTGGTTTATCCGATATATCGCTGGAGTGGATGGTTCAAAAAGCTGTTTCCCATGGAATCAGGCTCTTTCTCCGATCTTCGAAATATTGGAATTTCTGTGTTGCCCCCGATCCCACAGATCAGATACATTTACCACGTGAGGGCGGCGGGAAAATATACCCTGGAAAGCAAAGATATTGGCCGAAAGGTGTAGAAAAAACCTTTGGGATTCCCAAGGTCCATGAAAGTGTATTTGAGCGGGTGAAACGAGTTGAGGGGTATCAGCCCTGGATATTGCAGAAATTTTCAAAAACTCAGAAGGAGTCATCGAACAAGATCTTCGAGTATGAGGGGGAAAAAGCATCAATCAGGGATTACGATGAGAGTTCCTGGCAGGAGCAATTCGAAATTGAAGGGGATGAAATTAAAACCACGCGGCCAGAAAATGACTACGACAACCTGATTGAACGTGGAGAATGGGGATCTAACAGGCTCAGACGCGATTTAACGCGTTGGAAAAATAAGGGATAGAAAATAAAGTAATTGAGAGGCCCCACCTGACATCCCTGTGTATTTCGAGTTTGTTAGTGGGGCAATTGTATCAAAATTATTTTTTCCATAAAAATACAGTCTCAGAGCGGAGCGAAGCGTAGTCGCCTGTACCCCATAGGGGTGAAGAGCGATTTATAAGCAACCGCCCTTCACTCTGTCGAGTACAGGCGACTACACCGTTCGTGCCGCAAGCACGCCGGTGCGAGACGGCAGGCTCAAGAGCTGTCGCCTTCCGCTCACACCGTCCCGGTATCCCCGTTCGGGCCGGGAGCCCACCGGGGCGAACGGCCTTCGGGAGAAACTGTCATCTTTATTAAATTACCCAATAAATCCTTTTAACCCAAACCACTCCCCTTTTTCCTTGGGATGCGTCATCCCGCCCACCAAAATTTCCTTTTCCACCAATCCCTCGAGGGTGCGATCCAATAAAGGCTTGGGCCATTGGAAGAGTTTCGCTGCGTCCCTTTTGCCTGATGCGCCCAGCATCTCAAAATAGAGTGTTAATAATTTTCGGCGAGCGGCAGATTCACCGATCAGGCGGGCTTGCTCAGGCAGGTCGGGAAAATGCCTCGGCACGATCTCGTAGATATGCGAGTAATGCCAGGCGCCCGCATCCGAGACGCCAATGGGGAGGATCTTGAAATCCTTTTGCAGTGTTTCGAGCGCGCGGCTAAACTCGGATGGTTTGGCATTCGTCAGCCTCGCAGCACGCTTCAAGTCAATCGTATTGAGTGGCCCTTCATCTAATAAAGCCTCATAGACCAATTTGGCGGCCTGTGTCAGGGTTCCCTCCTGATAGGCGATCAGATAATCTTCTTCGGGGGAGCCGTAATTCTCTGTCAGCGCGTAAAAATAGGGGGTGATCTCCAGCGAGACCATCGTCGCTTTACGACGCAGGATTTTCCCGTAATACCAGATCTTTTTGCCGAGCGCGTTATCCTTCCAGCCCCAGGTGATGTGGCCGGGGTCATCATGCTCGTTGGGTACTGGACGATCTCCAGCGACCCCCATCCACAGATTGGGGAGGGGAATACCCTTGATCGGCCAGAAATAGACAAATCCGCGCGCATCCACGAAGGAGGCTGCCTCGGTGGGGCTTTTTAGTTTATCTGACGGTATCAGGCCAAAGGTCCGCGCACGATACGTTTTCAATGCTTCCAATGAGAGTTCTTTCATAAAGAGATTTTATCATCCCGCCCCCACCTAACCTCCCCCGCAAGCGGGAGAGGGATTGTTCTCCCCCTGTGAAACGGAGGGAGCCAGAGGGGGGCGATTTACCAGAAATCCTTGACTTGTGATAAATTTCATGATAAATTATGGCGCATTGTCTGCCATATCGCACAGAGTGCGCCAATAAAATTATGAGCAAAGACCGACGAATTCGACGTACACAAAAGCTTTTAGGTGAAGCGCTGATCGCAATTGCTCTGGAAAAGGGATATAAAAATATCACCATCCAGGATGTGACTGATCGCGCCGATATTGGCTATCGCACCTATTTCCGGCATTACGCCGGGCTGGATGAGTTGCTCGTGGATGTGGCCCAGGGAAGACTGAACGAACTCTACGATAATCTCAAACTGCCCCAGGCAGATGAAGAGGTTGCTGATCCCGTAAGTGTTTTTCGCAATACCGGGGAAACGCTTTTCAGGATCATTCAGGAAAATCAAAATATCTTTCGTGTTTTTCTATTGGACGATGGATTGCAATTTGCCCTTGTGCCAGTTATGAAAGGGGCTCGCAGTAGAACAGAGACTATTTTGAGCGTCCTGCCTCAAAAGAGAATTTCCACGCCGATCGCGGCCAACCATATCATTGCCTCTGCTCTTTCATTGATGCGCTGGTGGCTTGAAAATGATATGCCTTACCCGCCCGAACGAATGGGCAAAATCTTTACCGACCTGATCGTCCAGCCCACCTGGCTGGCGTTGACTGAAGAATAAAGCCCCCACCTGGCCTCCCCCGCGCGCGGGGGAGGGATATTGAGAATAAATCGAATTTATGTCTGTATCTACACAATTTCTCCCTCTAATTGAACTTCGCGAGGTGGTAAAAAATTACCAAAGCGAAGCCGGTGTTTATCCTGCGCTCAAGGGTATCAACTTGCATGTTGAGCGAGGCGAATTTCTCGGCATTATCGGAAAATCTGGCGCTGGAAAATCAACCCTGTTAAATATGTTCACCGGTGTTGATCAGCTTAGCTCTGGCGAAGTGATCGCCCACACAAATGGCAAGAGCATCTCGCTCCATGAAATGAGTGAAAATGATCTGGCCCTGTGGCGCGGACGCACAATGGGCGTCATTTACCAATCCTTCCAATTGTTGCCCATGCTGACCCTCGCCCAAAACGTGATGATGCCCATGGATATGAGCGGGCTATACCATCCCCGGAAAAGTCGCGAGCGCGCTCTTGAATTGCTCGACATGGTCGAATTGATCGACCACGCCCATAAATTGCCCGCATATATTTCGGGCGGGCAACAACAAAGGGTGGCAATCGCACGTGCACTCGCGAACGATCCGCCTCTCATCGTTGCGGATGAGCCTACCGGCAGCCTTGATTCAATCACTGCGGATACTATTTTCCAGCTCTTTGAGAGACTTGTCCAGTCGGGACGTACCATTGTGATGGTTACGCATGATATCGGATTGATGCCAAGATTTACGCGCCATGTGGAAATAGAGGATGGGGAATTGATCGGCGAGGGGAGGCGATCATGATGCCTCAGACTCAGCCCATGCTTGCTTCCGCTGAAACAAAAAATATGATCGAGATGCAGCAGGTCGTTAAAACCTTTGTCAACGCGGCGGGAGAATTCACCGCTCTCCGCGGGATTGACCTGAAACTCCAAGAAGGTGAATTTATTGCCATCATCGGCAAATCTGGCAGCGGAAAATCGACTTTGTTGAATATGCTCACGGGCATTGACCATCCGACAACCGGAAAAGTGATCGTCGAGGGTGTCGATGTATACGCGATGAGCGAAAGCAAACGTTCACTTTGGCGTGGACGCAATCTGGGTATCGTCTTTCAATTTTTCCAATTATTGCCAATGCTCAATTTACTTGAAAATGTCATGCTCCCAATGGACTATGTGGGCATGTACGATATTGATGAACGCCCCAAGCGTGCGATGGAATTATTGCGATTGGTTGGATTGGATGAGCATGCCCAGAAATTGCCGCGTGCTGTCTCGACCGGTCAGCAACAAAGTGCGGCCATCGCCCGGGCCCTCTCAACGGATGCCCCGATCATCGTCGCTGATGAGCCAACCGGAAATCTCGACTCGCGTTCGGCGGCACATATCATTGACCTTTTTGATGAGCTTTCGTCGCGGGGCAAGACCATCGTCATGGTCACTCATGATCCAACGATGACAAAACGCACTTCCCGCACGGTTGTCATCTCGGACGGCGAGTTGGTGAATGAGACGATTGCCCAGGCTTTGCCATTGCTTTCACAGCCCTTAATGAAGGAACTGAGCAATAAAGTGGAGCATCTCCATCTTCAGCCTGGCGAGACAATTATCCGTCAAAAGGAAAAGGTTGACAAATTCTTTATGATTGCCAAAGGGAAGGTGGATGTGGTTTTGCAGGGCCGCCGTAAAGATGATGTCATCGTTGCGCAGCTTGGGAATAATGATTTCTTTGGTGAAGTTGAGTTATTGCACGGTGGCAAATCCATCGCCAGCGTGCGCGCTGCCGTAGACAGCCCTGCTGAGTTGCTTGCGCTATCACGCGATGACTTTAATTGGTTGATGGATGAGTCCCCGCTGACAGAAAAAGCGATGGGCAATATTGTCCAGAAGAGAATTAAGGAAACGAAGCTAGCTGATCGCAGGAAAAAGAAACGGCTATTTGGTTAAAAACTTGCCCTCTCCCGTCCTCGCTTCGCTGGACTTCCCTCTCCCGCAAGGCGGGAGAGGGGGAGCTAGCGTAGCGATGCGGAGGTGAGGGCTGAAACAGGAGCAACACATGCGCCCACGTTGGCGAAAAGTACTTTCAGACCTAATAGATAATAAAGGCCGCACGATTTTAGTAGTTCTTTCGATCGCTGTTGGTGTTTTTGCGATTGGGGTGATCGCTGGTGCCTATAGGATCATCTCTGATGATATGAGCATCAGTTACGCGGCAAATAATCCTGCGAATATTGAAATCCGTATGGATGATTTCGATGAGGATTTTCTTGATACAGTTCGCAACTATGAGGGGATCAAAGAAGCCGAAGCCCGCCGCGTATTTGGGATCCGTATCCGCCCGCTGGGTGAGACGAAGTGGACGTCGGTGGATGTGATTACCATGCAAGATTTTGAAGAGAACGAGGTTAACCTGCTCGTTCCTGTCAAAGGAATTGAGATTCCGCAGAAGAACGAAATCTTGTTGGAGCGTGATGTTCTCGAAGAAATGGATATTCTTCCGGGGGAAACCCTTGAATTTCAACTGAGGGATGGGAGCATAAAGACGATCAAGGTAGCCGGGGTTGTGCAGGATTCTTCCACCGGGGCGATCGATTTTCTCTCTCCTCCATTGGCATATATTTCAACAGATACACTAAAACTTTTCGATCAGCCTGAGGTCTTTAATCGTATCTTTGCGACAGTAGAGACTGGTCAGGATGACGATGAGCATATAAACACTGTTTTGATCGCCCTGAAAGAGAAGATCGAAAAGAATGATTATTACGTAGCACGTACTTTCCGCTCGAAGACGCATGAACACCCTCTTGAATCTACGATCAATGCAGTTCTGGGTATCTTGATGGCGCTGGGCATTCTAATCGTATTTCTCTCAAGTTCGTTAATCGCAAATACGCTCAGTGCCCTGTTAAATCAGCATCTCCGTCATATTGGGATTATGAAGCTGCTGGGCGGACGCGACCAGATCATCTTTAGAATGTACCTTGTTCTATTGGTGGCATTTGGCCTGCTCTCGCTTCTGATCGCAGTGCCGGCAGGTGGACAGGGAGCCTATGCGTTGGCAGATTTTATCGCGGACAAGATGGGATTTTCACTGCTTGGATATCGTATTGTCCCGATCTCCTTTATGATCCAAATCGCAGTGGGGTTGCTTGTCCCTCTAGTGGCAGGATTTGCACCGGTTATCAAAGGCTCGCGTGTGACGGTCCAGAAAGCCATCAGTGGAGATCTCGCTGAAGATTCTGGAGAGCAAGAGGAACGGGGAGCGAAACGGGAATCACGTACTGAGAGATTCCAACTCAGGACAACGCAATTTCTTGCAGATCGAGGTATTCGTATCCCTCGTCCCACACTCATTTCCCTGCGTAACACTTTTCGCAGACGGGGCCGCTTGATGTTGACCCTGTTCACGCTCACAATGGGTGGATCAATTTTTATCGCAGTTTTCAATGTACGGGTAACGCTTCATGAATATGTACAGGATATTGGTAATTATTTCCTTGCCGATGTAACCCTTGACTTTGATACCGCCTATCGCCTGAGCGAAATTGAGCAATTTGCACTTCAGGACCCGCGCGTTGTTTACGTGGAAGGCTGGTCATTCACCTCCGCAGAGATTTTAAATCCCGATGGCTCAAATGCTGATAATGTCAGTATTTTAGCGCCCCCGGCAGAAAGTAAATTAGTTTCGCCTTTGCTGGTCGAAGGGCGATGGATAAAGCCGAGTGATGAGATGAAACTCGATATCAGTGAAGGGATTTACGATTTTTATCCCGATCTAAAAGTGGGGGATTATCTTCCTCTGAAAGTAAACGGAAAAGAAGAAAGCTGGGAAGTGATCGGAATTTTCAAGTTCATTGGGATGCAGGGGATATTGGGTTATGCGCCTTACGAATATATATCGCGGGAGCAAAATCTGGCGAACCGTTCCTTCTCCTATCGGATCGTGACCGAGAATCATGATCGAGTAGATCAAGAGGTGATGGCGAAAGATATGGACAAATATTTCCGAGAGAACGGTTTCCATGTCCAGGAAGCAACTCCGGGCCTCTCGACGCTGGATAGCGCCTCCGAAAGTTTGGATATTCTCATTACCTTCCTGCTCATTATGGCCCTGCTAACGGCAACCGTCGGCTCCATGGGGCTGGCCGGGACGATGAGTATGAATGTTCTTGAGCGGACTCGTGAAATTGGGATTATGCGTGCAGTTGGTGCAACAGATTCTGAAATTATTCGAATGGTCCTTGTTGAGGGACTCCTGATCGGGATGATCTCATGGGGACTGGGAATTATTCTGGCGGTTCCATTTACTTATTTGCTCTCATGGATAGTCAGTTTGGCAATTTTTGAGACCCCCATAACGGTGGTTTTTACGCCAATGGGATATTTTATCTGGCTAGGTTTGGTAATTGTATTGTCCTCGTTGGCAAGTGTCTTACCTGCGCGTAGCGCGGCACGTCTAACGATCCGTGAAGTTTTGGCATATGAATAATTGAAAGTAGCATTTGCAGGGTTGAAAGTTGAAATCCAAAAGTCTAAAGTCTACAATCTAAAGTCTAAAGTCTAAAGTCTAAA
>NZ_CEYOSI010000001.1:0-51958 GCF_982879505.1 Candidatus Desulfolinea nitratireducens | reverse complement strand
TACGCAAATTACAAGCTCAGTTCCCGGTTCTACCTTTAGGTGCGTAACATGAGTTCATTAAACTTGCTGCGGGCTTGTTCCAGGTGTAATTCATTCTCAGAGACATATTCGACCTGAGCCGCTTCAAACCCCAGTGAACGCCATGTTGCCAGGAAACCTGATTCGTCCTGGCGGGCTTGCAAAAATACGTTCTCGATTTCCAGACTCAACTCACGAATTTGACTGGCTTCTTCTAGTGTGGTCTGAACACTGGTGCGCAGGCTTTGCAGACTCTGATAGCCGATAATCGCAATAACCAGGGCTAAAATCAGGATCAACCCAAACCCTAACACGAGTTGCGATCGAATAGAGCCAAATATTCGATTAGGTCTTGATGGGGTTCCGGATAATGTCATAGTTCAAACCTTTTAATATTTCTAGCTTTCCGTAAACCGGGTTCCATGGTGGGGGACAGGATGTAATTCCCATCCCCCACTATGGTTTAGAATAATCTTTCCGAATTATTCACCATGATTAGCCAGAATTTCGCTCCAGGCGTCGTCATAGACCTGGGTTGCCTCTCCAACATCTGTCAAAAAGAACAACTTGGAAAGCACATCCTCCGAGGGATACAATCCCGGGTCATTGCGATCAGATTCATTGATCAGAGGCAGGGCAGCCTGATTCGGGGTCGCATAGCGGAGATAGTTAGACAAAGCTGCACCTACCTCAGGTTCCAGGAGGTAGTTCATGAACAGTTCGGCATTTTCCTTATGCGGCGCGTTGGCGAGCAGGCAAAAGTTATCAGACCAGATAATAGCGCCTTCACTGGGAATCACATAGCGGATATCCGGGTTGTTTTCCATGAGCTGGAAGATATCACCACTATAATCATGGGCGATATCAAGCTCACCGGCGGCCAAGAGTTCGCTCCCCGTGTCAGGGGCATAGGAGGCAATTTGATCAGCATGCGCCTTCAAAAACTCGGCCGCTTCGTTTATTTCGACTGGGTTGGTAGAATTGGGGCTGTATCCCAGAAAGAGCAATATGGCGCCGAGCGATTCCCGAGGATCGGCAAGCAGCGATAATCGCACTTGCCCCTCGACAGCCAGATCAAACACATCACCCCAGCCATTGATTTCTTTGCCAGTGGCCTGGATGTTATATCCAATCCCCGTAGTACCCCATTGGTAGGGAATGCAGTAGCGGTTCCCAGGGTCAAAGTATGGGTTGATAAAGGTTGGGGCGATATTTTCAAAATTGGGGATATTCGCCCTATCAGGCGCTCCAAACATGGATTCGTTACGCAAATACTCGACAGCGTAGTCCGCAGGAACGACCAGGTCATAATCAACAGGGCCTGCCTCCAGCACTTCGATCAACTCTTCCATGCCCCCGTATTCGGTGTAGTTGACCGTCACGCCGAACTTTTCTTCAAAGTCGGTCAATATGGATTCGTCCATATAATCGCTCCAGTTGTAGACATTAACCACGTTGTCCTGTGGAACCGGGGCAACTTCGGTTGCTGGCTCTGCAGTGGGGGTAGCCGCAGGGGCGCAGGCCGAGACCAGCACAAGGAGTAATATTGGTGCAAATTGAAAAAACTTTGATATGACTTTCATTTTATGGTTCATTTCGATTCTCCTATTCTTGAAATCGGCTGAAATATTGTTGTTAATTGATATCTGTGTATCCGCTCTGCCAAAGTGATCAACTGTGCAACTCTTAATTCTCAGTAATCTTATCGTCAAGGGTGTAGCAAAAATATTATATTGCACATTTTCTATAAGCTACATTTCAAACACCTTACAACAAAAAGTGAAAATTTCTAGAGAAGGAATTCATATTCGGCTATAAATACGGGGTTTTCGGCCAAAAATATCGAATTATTAGTGGGTATTATTTATGGAGGAAATGTGTTCCCTTCAAAGACATGCCATTCCCCATTTTATGAAAACTTTTGTTAAAAAAGAAGCATCTTGTTGGGTAAAAATGCCCTTTAGAATGCTGGCCGCCTCAAATTTCAGGTGCGGTTCCGGGTTAATTTAGAATCTGTACCTGTGGACGGATATCCAGTTCATCGATCAGGGCATTTAGTTCGGCATCTGTCAATTGTCTTCCCAGGCCTGCATAAGCCGTCAGAGCGGCCTCCATCATATTTGTTCCGAAGGAGCGCCCATCATAGCGGGGGGTGGATGTGATCACCTTTTGCACACCGCGTTCCTTGCACAGAGCGACATTTTCATCCGTAGTCGTATTGGTGATAATCGTTTTGCCGCTGATATTTTGGGGCATATATTTTCGCATGAAGAGGAAATCCCCGGCGATCAGATCGCATGCCTCCCAGTATTTTTCATATTTTGGTTCCTGTTCGGCGCCATCGCTGCCGTAGAAAAGCAAGCTCATCGGGAAGTAGCTCACAAATGGCAGCATTATTTTTGCAACGCGCTTGAAGTTTTTCAACCCATAAACAGGGAGCGGAAGGCCCAGTGCTACCATCAGATCGCCAAAGATAACCTGCTCTGTGATTTCGCTGATTGCCGTTGCCAAACCGATCCGATCAATCGCAAGTGGGATGAAAGCCTGGTGAAATTTGGGCATACCTCCAAGCGCTGGTGCGGCTAATTCAAAGATGCGCCGCTCGAGGGTATGCTTGAGCCCGCGACCATCCACGACCGGGGTTTGCTTCACATTTTCTATGAGTTTGAGCGCAGCCCTGAGCGGATACTCTTTCCCCTCCAGCCGGAGATATAAATCCAGACCGCCCATCCCAAAGGCATCCACTTTTCCGTCCAGTTCTTCGTACATCTCTTTGGCCCTTGCCACATCCCCATCCAGGCCGATTCGCTCAATGACGACGGTCTCATCCTTGAATTTGACCTCTACCTTTTTATCGCGGCTGGAACTCCCCAAGCTGATGCTGAGAGCATATTTCATTTTCATCCTCCTGAGCTCCTCCCCTAATTTTCGCTAATTAAATTTGGGGGAGGCTGGGTGGGGGTGATTATTTGAATTTCCTTCTTTTCTCTATTTTACCTGAATCTGGTGCGTGGGTATAATGGAGCCTTCAAAACAATTATAGGAGCTATATGGACGCATCCTTTCTTTTGGTCGGTGGCGTAATTTTTCTCTCTGCATTCACGCAGGGGCTTTCCGGGTTTGGGGTTGCATTGGTTTCGATGGCCTTGCTTCCGGGCTTGATCGGGATCAGAGCTTCGATTGCCCTGGTGGCGTTGGTTGGCTTTGTTGTGGACCTTGGCGTTTTAATCCGCTATTGGCGTTCCTTACAATTTCAAAAAATCTTGCCCCTGATATTGGCCTCTTTTATCGGTGTCCCGATTGGCATTATCGTTCTCCGTCGCCTCGATGAAGGCATCACCCTTGCAATCCTGGGAGGTATCCTTGCCGGATACGCCCTCTACGCTCTTTCAGGATTACGTCTTCCCGAACTAAAGGGGCGTGCCTGGGCATATGGGGCGGGTTTTATTGGCGGCTTGCTGGGAGGGGCGTATAATACCCCCGGACCTCCGATCATCATGTATGCAAGTTGTAAAAAATGGCCGCCAAAAGTATTTAAAGGAAATCTCCAATCTTTTTTCCTGCAAAACAGCGTCATTGTATTGATAGGGCATTGGTTGAGCGGTAACTTCACCGCTGATATTTGGGCCCTTTTTTGGCGCGGTCTCCCCTGGCTTTTGGCGGGGATGCTTGCCGGCTTGAGCATGGATCGCTGGATTAATCCTGAACTTTTTCGCAAAGTCATTTTGATTTTACTTGTGGTGATGGGAATTCGTTTGATTTTTTGAGATGATGAAAAAAAAGCGTTTGATCTACCTTGGTTTACTCCTCTTCCTCCTTATTTTGATAGGACTGTATCTGTCAGGCCGCCCCTTGCCGATTGAGGTTAAAGAAGAGCTATATGATGGAATTGTCTACAGACGCAAGGTTCACTATGAACCACGTCTGTGGATCGCACATATCATCACCATTGATTTGCATACCGAGGGGATTAATTTTATCGTTACACCTCCTGATTTTACCGAGAAGGATGACGAACATCCCCTCAGGGCGCGAACGACCTCCCGATTTTTGGAGAAATATAATTTGCAGATCGCGGTCAATGGGAGTGAATTTACGCCATGGCATTCCAATTCCTTTTTGGATTATTACCCTCATATGGGAGACCCTGTCACCCCGACAGGGTTTACTGCCTCACGTGGCAAACGCTATACAGAAGGCAACCGCCCAACCTTATATATTGCAAAAGATAATGTGGCTCAATTCGAGCCTCCGCGTGGAAAAGTCTATAACGCGATTTCAGGCAGCCATATGTTGATCGTCGAGGGCGAACATGTAGAGGGGCTTGATTCTGAAATCCCCGCACCCCGCACCGCTTATGGCGTGGATTTTGGCCCGGATCGCCTTGTCATCGTCGTGGTCGATGGGCGTCAACCCTTCTACAGTGAAGGCGCAACGCTCACTCAACTTGCTGATCTGATGATCGATTATGGGGTTTATACTGCGATCAACATGGATGGAGGTGGCTCTTCTACTTTAGTGATCGAAGATGAGAGCGGGAAAGCAAAGGTGCTCAACTCGCCGATAAATAGCTATATCCCTGGGCGTGAACGGCCCGTTGCCAATCATCTTGGGGTTTATGTGGAGCAATAGAGAGAGGGAACCGCGAAGAAGCAAAGAGCACGAAGTTTTTAAGGAGCTATTTAGATTTTGTTTTTCTTCGTGTTCTTCATCCCATTGCGCTTTATTTATTTTTTGGACGGGTAGGGCGATGGAGACGAAAGATTATGAACGACTCGATTGATGCCGTGTTTCATTAATTTCACATTCCAATTTAGCAGAAAGCCGATATTGCTCCTATGTAATTTAAGATATGTGAGCAATTGAGCCATATGTATTGGAAGAATTGCCTCGACAGTTTTATTCTCGATAATGACAAGATCGTCTATGAGCATATCGATACGATACCCGGCATCTATGCGTTGTCCACCATAAATGATTGGAAGCCTTAATTCCGTGAGAACTTTTCGATCGCGTTTTCGTAATTCAAATGCTATGCAATGCTGATATGCAGATTCCAACAACCCAGGCCCAAGTTCTTTATGAACCTTAATCGCACAATCAACAATGTCAGTAGCAACGGACTCAATGTTTTTGCTCATCTTTCCTCTTCTATCTTCGCGTCCTTCGTACCTTCGCAGTTAATCTAAAACGCAATCTCCCCGATCTGTTCAAAATCGATCTCGAAACCTTCTTCCATCTCAGTTTCACCCTCGACCTCGTCCCAATCACCCGCTTTAACGCCGCGGTCGCAATAGGAGCGGTAGGTGCAAAAGCGGCAGGGATGCTCATCTTCGGCCAGCGGAAATTCCTTTGCCTCGTTGATCTCCTTGACGATTTTCTCGATCAACTCCCAATCGCGTTGAAATTTGGAATCGGTATAAACGTATCGTGCCGGCTCATTGGGGAAGTTGGCAAACCAATAGATCATCTCGATTTTCTCGGGGAGGATCGGCGTTCCACCGTTCAAATGACGGCCAGCCTGCACCAGCAGCGCGGAGTAGAGCCGCGTTTGCCAGCGGGCAGCAAGATATTCATCACGCGGGCGCTTTCGGTAGGTTTTCCAGTCGTAGATGATCACTTTCTCGCCGGGTTTGATCGCGATCAAGTCGTATTTGGCGACGAGGCGATGCTCCCCAATCGGTGCAGAAAGCGTATACTCAGGATACAGCGCATAACCATCAAGAGCCGGTGCCTGTTGCTGATAAGCCTCCCACCACCGGTTCAGACTCTCACTTTTTGCTTGTGCCCCCAGTTTTTCTGCGGGCAAACCGATTAGATGTTGCTGTACCATCCGATGAAAAAGAGATCCCTCCTGTTGGTGGCGTTCGTATGCCTGTGTTGGTTCGGTTTCAACCGCGGGCCAGGCCAATTGCTCGATATACCGCAATTGAAAGCGGCGCGGACAATCGTTATAGTCTTGTAAAGATGATTGTGAAAAGGTGAATGGGGAGGGAAGAGTATCCATAAGTCTCAGATCCAAAGTTGTGTTCTAAACCAAGCCAATATATCACCTGGAGAGCCAATCTGAAAGGGAAGTTTTGCTAAACCGGGGTTGTCAAGAAAATGCTCGCAATCATGCGACACAAACCAATCAGGGGCAGCTTGCATTGCCTCTGCAAGAACCTGGGCATCGGGCGCGTAATCCAGGAATGCGTTGGCTTGGGCAAGATATTTTTTTGTGGGTAGATCCCCGATTTTTACTTGGGCGGTATCTAACAATTGTGCCAATAATACGCGTAAATCTGGCGCTTTTCGGAGCAAAACCTGATCTGCTTCTTGCAGAGTGATCTTTCCAACGACGAGCGTCACCACGCCAGCCTCCCCAAGGCGGAATAACATTCTTGCGCCGCCAGTTTCCGAGAATAAAGCCGCGATGATTACGCTGGTGTCCAGAAAGATTTCAGGTTTTCTTTGTTGCATAGTCTTCACGCACTTCACGTAGGGTTAATAGCATTGATTCTAGTGTTTCACCACGCTCCTCCAGTTGAGTGCTGATCTGATTTGCAATTTTATCCACCTGTAATTGTCGCGGAGATAGCAGAAATGAGCCATCACCTAAATCAATTAATGTCAAAGCCTCGCCTTCTGCGAGATTATATTTGCGTCGCAAATCGGCGGGCAAGGTTATTGTCCCCTTTTTGCGGATTTGGAGAGTTGTTGTACTCATATTCTGCTCCTGGATGTCGGAAAATCGGAAATTCTTCCTATATTCTATCACAATACCCTAAAAACTCTTGGTATAATAGCGCCATGTTTTACGCTTTCTGCCTCGGGCAGCCTCCTCTCTTTACAAATATGCGTGGTTCCATTTCCGCGGGGCCTCCTCGAATCGCGCCTGTACGCAGAAAACGCTAGGTTTTTTCTTTTATTTTTTATGCGCCGCAGGTCTCTCCTGCGGCGTTTTTTGTATGTAAATCGTAGTGAGGACTTTAGTCCATTTTTGTGAAGATTGCGACTAAAGTCGCTACTACGCCTACTTTTGAGAATACCTCATGATACAACTTCAACTTTCAAACCTCACCCTTGTTTTGGGTGCAACACATATTTTCGACGATCTGAGCTGGGAGATCCAGCACGGGCAAAAGATCGGTCTGATCGGTGCCAATGGCGCCGGGAAATCATCGCTATATAAACTTATTATTGGCGAGTATGAAGCCGAGCAGGGAGGCTCTCTAACGCGTTCACGCGGATTGACCGTCGGATATTTGGCACAGACCCCGGAATTGGATCTGTCGCAGACGGCGCTTGAATCCGCTTTGGATGGTAATTCCCGTGTGGAAGAGGTGCGGGATGAGTTGGTGCGTGTGGAAGCCAGTTTGGGTGACCCCAAGATTTACGAAAACAACCGCCGACTTGGGCGTGCTGTCGATAAACAGCAATCTCTGCTCGATGAATATGATGCCCTCGGCGGCGATACTTATCCGGCGCGGGTTGAAGAGATGCTGCTAGGGCTGGGACTTCCCTTGGGAGACCTCAGCAAGCCTCTTTCCACGTTGAGTGGCGGGCAGAAGAAACTGGTCGGGTTGGCGCGGCTGCTGCTTCTGCGTCCAGACCTGCTCCTGCTCGACGAACCGGATAATCATCTTGATCTGCCTGGCAAAATCTATCTCGAAAAGCTGATCCGCGAATATGAGGGAACAGTCGTCATCGTCTCGCATGACCGCTACATGCTGGATGCGGTCGTGACACATATCGCCGAACTCGAAGATGGAAAGATAACCGTCTTTGCGGGTGATTACTCGACATTTTCGCTGGATAAAGAGAGACGGCTGGCTCGCCAGGCTGAGATGTTCAAGGTGCAGCAGCGCGAGGTGGGCCGGCTGGAAGCTTCGATTATGCGTTTTGCAATTTGGGCTAAAGTTTATGATAATGAGAAATTTGCGATCAAGGCCCGCTCGATGCAGAAACGACTCGATAAGATGGATAAGATCGACAAACCGATCACCGACCGCCGAAAAATGGATCTAAAGCTGCGTGGTTATAGAGGCTCGAATAAGGTCTTGGAATTGGTCGATGTGCAAAAGTCTTTTGGTGAGCATCGTATTTTCGATAGCCTCGAGGAAACGATTTGGCATGGTGAGAGAGTGGGTTTGATCGGCCCAAACGGGGCAGGGAAGTCGGTCCTCATCCGCATGATCCTGGGTGGGGAGCTGCCTGATCTAGGTGAGATCAAACTAGGCCCGAGTGTGACCGTTGGATATTATGCCCAGGAACATGAAACCCTCGATTTTGAGCAAACGTTAATTGACGCGGTCCGCCTGACTGGGAATATGAGCGATTCCAGAGCGATGGCATTGCTGGTGAAATATCTCTTTACTTACGAGCAGGCTACGCAGAAGATCGGTACCCTTTCAGGTGGGGAACGCAGCCGTTTGCAGTTGGCCCTGGTCGTACTATCCGGGGCGAACTTTCTGCTGCTTGATGAGCCGACCAACAACCTCGATATCGCTTCGGCAGAAACTTTGGAGATGGCCCTCGAGGATTTCGTCGGAACGGTGCTGATCATCTCGCACGACCGCTATTTCCTGGACCGGACAGTGGAACGATTACTGGTCATCGATGATCGTGATCTGGTTGGGTATTTGGGAGGCTATAGCGAATACCTGGAGAAGATCGGGTATAGCTAATTACATAGCGTCTCCTCTGCAATTACCATTGATCTTCTGTTTCAGAGATCGAGGAGTTTATCTGATTTTGATAGAAAATGCGCTCTGGATCGTTCCAGAGCGCATTTTTGTGGGATAAAGTACAAAACAGTTGTATAATAGGGCTAAATGAGATCGAACACTAAAATGGATTGATTTGATTTAATCCCATGGTTCAAAACAAAAGATTCCAGGAGACGTATTATGGCAACTGTAAAAGGACTGATAACTGCGAAAGGTACCGGCACTAATCATACCGTGGCGGATACTGATACTGTACTGAAAGCGCTGGAAATTATGGCCGAAGCCAATATCAGCTCTGTCATGGTGACTGAAAATAAAAAAATAGTTGGCATTTTCACCGAGCGTGATTATGCACGCAAATGCGATCTCAAAGGGCTTTCCGCTAAAGATGTGCTAGTACGGGACCTGATGACCGCTCAAATGCGGACGGTCACCCAGGATACATCGATAGATCAATGTATGAAGTTAATGAAGGAATACCATATCCGCCACTTACCGGTGATCGAAAAGGACACCATGGTTGGCATGGTCTCCTTGCGAGACGTGGCAGAAATGCTCATATCTGATCGGGAGAGCACCATCATCGGGTTGGAGAACTATATTCTCGGCTCAGGTTTCGCTTCGTAAGAATTAATATTCTTGAAAAGACAGGTCATGATTTAGATGCATAAGATAGGGAAAAATTGATATGCGTCTATTGACCATCATGAGCTGCCTCGCTTTTTTTATGGTATGACAATCAAGAGCGGCTTGAAGATGGGTGAAGAAGGCGGTGGGAAACCACAAAAAAAATAAATATCCAAAATTCTTTTTGGTAATTTCCCTGATTTCCTTTGAAACAAATTTAAATTAATACAAAAACCGCTCAATTTTATTGAGCGGTTTGGCTGTGCCCCCAGGGGGACTCGAACCCCCGTTTTAGCCTTGAGAGGGCCATGTCCTGGGCCACTAGACGATGGGGGCGCACTAGCGGGCGAATTTTATCACAGGGCTTCTTTAACCGTCAACCAAAAAGACGATCAACTCACGAGGGCCGTGTACGCCAATGGTTAATGTCATTTCAATGTCGGCTGTACGAGAGGGTCCCGAGATCAGGGAGGCAGCAGGGGCATTTCTTATTTCAGGAAGGGCCAATACTTCCTCAAGACTTTTGTGTATATCCCTTGCCTGTAAAATGGCAATATGGATTTCTGGTAATAGGGATGCGCAAAGCTGGTTACGGTTTTCACCTGTGATCAAGAGACTGCCTGTTTCGGCGACAGCGGCGACCGCTGCCGTGATCCCGACCTCGATATTTGGGTCTGCTCCCATTTGATGGGCGAATTCCTGATTTTGAAAATATCCCACTGAAGCGGCATCCGTTTGGACGCGAGTCACGCCGCGCTCCTGTAGATAAGCAATCAATTTTTTGGGAAGCTCTTTGGCAGAAACCGAGACGATCTCTCCGCTGAGTTCTTTCAACTCCATCGAAAAACGGGATGCCAGAAAATCAATGGTGGATTGGGGGATAAGTGTGAGCGTATCATCCGTACCTATTTGCTTCTTTTTCTCCATGCTATTTTTTGGAATATCTTTGCGAGGCATGCCTGTTGTATGATGATTAATTCTCTCCCTAAAAGGAGTCTTGGCAGGGCGGGGAAAATCTTTGCTATAACC
Organism: Candidatus Desulfolinea nitratireducens; assembly: GCF_982879505.1. Classification (NCBI taxonomy): domain Bacteria; kingdom Bacillati; phylum Chloroflexota; class Anaerolineae; order Anaerolineales; genus Candidatus Desulfolinea; species Candidatus Desulfolinea nitratireducens. The sequence continues at coordinate 41,573 of NZ_CEYOSI010000001.1, read as the reverse complement.
CCAGCCAGTCCACGCAGGGAAGGGGAGAAAACCCGTCGAAGCAGATTTGGTGGTGCTTGCTAATCTTCCGATCCATTTTTGGACAACGCCAAACAAACGTGGGTGGAGGGCGATTCGGCGATAGGTATTTAATCCGAGTTTGACTACCAAAGGAATTCCAGCACCGCCCTCACCCCTCGCCCCTCTACCCTTCCGGGCACGTGTCCCTGAGGGAGAGGGGAATTGTCCAGCACGAACACGAAGGAGCATTTTTGGCAGATCAATATCGACCGGGCAGGCCTCTTTGCAGGCACCACAGACGGTACAGGCTTGAGCAAGGGGGGCATGTTCGGGCCCAAAAAGCCCTGCTGAAATGACCGATCCGATTGGCCCGGGGTAAACGCTGGCGTAGGCATGCCCGCCAATCTCACGAAAGATGGGGCAGGCGTTCAGGCAGGCCCCGCAACGGATACACATCAGGCTGTCATTGATCGGGCTCTTGCGCAAATTGGATCGGCCATTATCAAGAAAAATGAGATGGCGTTCCTGCCCATCAAGCGGCCGCTGGATAAATTGCGTATATACGCTGATCTTTTGGGTGGTCGCCGAGCGTGGCAGCAGGGAGAGCATCAGGGCCAGATCATCCATTGTGGGGAGGAGGCGCTCCATCCCCATCACCGCGATATGGGTGGAGGGCAGGGTGGTGACCATCCGTCCGTTCCCCTCGTTGGTGACGATGCACAGGCTGCCGCTTTCGGCGATCCCAAAATTGACTCCGCTCACGCCCACATCGGCAGAGAGGAAAACTTCGCGGAGGGTTTGACGGGCAGCTTCTGTGAGGGTGGGAATATCTTCGGTATAAGGAATACCGAGTTCATCATGAAAGAGTTGGGCCACTTCCTGCCGGCGCAGATGGACAGCGGGGGTGATGATATGACTCGGTTTTTCATTTCGAAGCTGAACGATATACTCGCCCAGATCAGTTTCAACAACACGATGGCCAGCAGACTCGAGGGCTTCATTTAGCTCGATCTCTTCGGTGACCATTGATTTGGATTTTGCGATTAATTTTGAACCGCCAAGACGCGAAGAAGGCCAAGGTTTTTCTTTTCTTCCTTCCCCCTTAGTGTTTCTTTGTGTCCTTTGTGTTTGAGTTTCTATGATTTCCAAGGCAATCTTTACGGCTTCGGCTGAATCTTTGGCGGGATGAACGATAAAGCCATTTGCTTCGACTTTGGCGAGGAATTTTGCAGCGACCTCATCCAGATTGGCGATGACATTTTCACGGATCCTATGTGCACGCTGACGGCGATCCTGGTGATCGGGCAGAGAGGCGAAGGCCGCAACACTCCCCTCCACCCGCCGCTGGGTGTTGGCATCCAGGGCTTTTTGCAGATTTTTATTTTCTATGGAGGCGCGAATCCGTTTCCGGAAAGATGTCATTATGTTTCTTTAACGCAAATATCGCGAAGAATAACGCGAATATTTTATAAGCCCCCTCTCCCGTTTTGGGAGAGGGCTGGGGTGAGGGGGGTTACTCATCGATTTGCCAGCACTTCCGCGATATGCACCACCCGCTGAGATTTATTCTCTTTATGCAACCCACCAGCGATATGCATCCGGCAGCCTGTATCGGCGAGGACAAGTGTCGGCGCTTCGCTAGCTTCGAGATTTAATATCTTGCGTTTGAGCATCTCGGCACTGATCTCAGGATGCTCTACCGAGAATACCCCTCCAAAGCCACAGCACTCTTCAGCATGGGGCAGCTCAATGAGAGTAGCCCCATGAACATTTGCGAGCAATTCCCGCGGTTGGCGATCAACACCAAGACCACGCAGCAGGTGGCAGGAGGGATGATAGGAGAGGAGACCCTCCCAGCGCGCGCCAACATCGCTCACGCCAAGCACGTCAACGAGGTATTCGGTAAATTCGAAGGTGCGGGCGGCGAGTGCTTCGGCCCGTGTTAGCCAATCGGGATCATCGGCAAAGAGTTCGAGGTAGCCATGACGGATCATCCCCACGCAGGAGCCGGATGGGGCAACGATCTCGTTTGGGGAGGCCTCAAAAACCTGAATGGTATGTTCTGCCATTTTACGGGCATCAGGCCAAAGGCCCGCGTTGAAAGCGGGTTGTCCGCAGCAGGTCTGGCCGGCGGAGAATTCCACCTCCACACCAAGGCGAGACAGGACCTCGACCATTGCCTCTCCCGTTTTTGGGAAAAATGTATCTACCAAACAGGTAATGAATAGTTGGATGGTCATGTCATTGATTGTACCTGAAACCCCTAAAAGGATGGTATGATAGCGGCGATTTACCCTCACCCGTCCTTGCTTCGCTCGGACTCCCCTCTCCCGTTCCACGGGATAGGGGTTGGGGGTGAGGGTAGACAGGAGAATATAAATGACCATTTTTAGAACCCGTGTTCCCAATCATTTTGATCTACCGCGCCGAATCAATCGCCTGGGCGAATTGGCATATAACCTGTGGTGGACCTGGCAGCCAGAGGCGCAACGCTTGTTTTCACATATAGATAATGAACTTTGGGAGCGCTTGGCGCATAACCCGATTCGTTTTTTGCGGCAAGTGGGACGTACGAGTGTCAATGAATCAGCACAAAAAAGAGCCTATCTTGAAAATTACGACCAGGTTTTCACTGCTTTTGATGCTTACATGGCGCATGAAGACACCTGGTGTGGACAAAACCACGCTGACTTTCGTAAGAAATCAGTGGCCTATTTTTCGATGGAATTTGGCTTACATGAAACTATGCCAATTTACTCCGGTGGTTTGGGGGTGCTGGCAGGTGACCATCTTAAAGAAGCCTCTGATCTGGGTCTGCCACTTTTGGGGATCGGTTTTCTATACGCTGAAGGATATTTCTCTCAGAGAATCTCGGAAAATGGCTGGCAGGATTCAATTAACCAGCCCCTCAATTTTGACGAGCTGCCGCTTGTACCAATAATGAAGGAAGATGGCGAGCCTTTTTCTATCCACGTGGAATTTCCGGATCGTTCAGTGGCAGCGCGCCTTTGGGAAGTACGAGTGGGGCGGATTCCGCTTTATCTGATGGATTCGAATCTTCCCACAAATACCCCCGAAGACCGTAAATTGACAGCCCGTTTGTATTGGAGTGACATCAACCTCCGGATTTCGCAGGAGATTCTGCTGGGCGTTGGCGGTGTTCGTGCAATGCGCGCCCTGGGGCATAATCCTGGCGTATGGCATATGAACGAAGGTCATGCTGCTTTTCAGATTTTAGAGCGCGCCCGCGAGTTGGTGGCTGAGGGGAGACCCTTCGCTGAAGCTATCGAAGAGACGCGCGTTAACAATATTTTCACCACCCACACCCCAGTCTCGGCTGGGAATGATGAATTCCCCTTATGGATGATTGACAAATATCTTTCATCCTATTGGCCCGAACTTGGCCTGAGCCGGGATGAATTTGTGGATCTAGCACGGAACCAGCAATCCTGGGGTGAGACATTCAGCATGGGTGTGTTGGCCCTGCGTCATTCAGATGGAAGGAATGGCGTATCCGAACTCCATGGACGCGTGGCGCGGGGGATGTGGAATTTTCTCTGGCCCGAAGTTGCTGAGGACGAGGTCCCGATCAGCTATGTGACCAACGGTGTGCACACACCCACCTGGCTGGATCGCCGTTTGGGCATGCTCTATAATGAGTATCTTGGCACCGATTGGCTTGATCGTCATGATGACCACACACTCTGGGATCAGATTGAAAATATTCCCGACGCAAGGTTATGGGAGGTGCGAAACCATCTCAAACGCAAATTGGTTTTTTATATGATGGAGCGCACCCGTCGCCGTTGGACACAGGGTGGATTCCATCCAGTACAGGTGATTGCCTCAGGTGCGTTGCTTGATCCTTATGTGTTGACGATCGGTTTTGCTCGCCGCTTTGCGACCTATAAAAGAGCCTCACTTATTCTTAGCGATCTGGACCGTATCCTGGATCTGGTCAATCAGCCTAATCGACCTGTCCAGATCATCTTTGCAGGCAAAGCCCATCCGGCGGATGAACCGGGCAAGCAATTGATCCAGGAAGTGTATCGGGCGGTGAAAAAAGCTGAAAACGGCGGGCGTCTCGTTTTTCTCGAAGATTATGATATGAATGTGGCGCGGTATCTCGTCCAGGGCGTGGATGTCTGGCTTAATACCCCACGTCGCCCCAACGAGGCATCTGGTACATCGGGAATGAAGGCTGCCATGAATGGGGCGCTGAATTTCTCAGTCCTCGATGGTTGGTGGCGCGAGGCCTATAATGGTCATAATGGCTGGGCAATTGGCGATGATATTGCGCCAGACACCGAGTCACAGGATGAAAATGATATCCAAAGCCTATATGCAACCCTGGAGAATGAGATTATTCCCCTGTATTATGATCGTGATGGGGATAATCTCCCTGTAAAATGGATCGAGTTAATGAAGGATTCTCTTCGCACAGTAACCCCTCAGTTCAGTATGCGCCGTATGGTCAAGGAATACTTCGAGCAATATTATTTGCCCGCAGGAAAGTAAATCTCATGGAATATTTCTCAATTGCTGCTTGGAGTGGTGCACTGCTTATATTCGCAATGCGCGTGCTCAACATGACCTTGGACACATTACGTGTTCTTTTTGTGATGCGTGGACGCAAAACCACCGCTTGGGGGTTGGGCTTCGTTGAGTCAGTTATCTATATATTGGTGTTCAACTCGGTATTGACCAACTTAGAGAATCCGATCTATATTGCAGCATACGCGGGTGGTTTTGCAACGGGTAACGTTATCGGCATATGGATCGAAGAATGGCTGGCGATCGGTTACCTCCGCTTACAAGCTATTAGTTCCAAGCGTGGTGCAGAATTGGCCGAGAGGCTCCGGGCAGAGGGATTTGCCGTAACCGAAGTTTCCGCGCGCGGCAAGGATGGGATGGTGAGTTTGTTAAATGTAGCTGTCTTGCGAAAAAGAGTATCTCTGGCTGAGAAGATCATCCAGGAAGTTGACGAAGACGCCTTTATCACAACCGAAGAAATGCGTGCTATCCGGCGTGGCTTTTGGCGAGCGTGAATATTCCCGAGATCGATGTTCAGGAATTTGAGACATTACTCAAATCTGAACAAGAGTTCGTGTTGCTGGATGTCCGTGAGCCCTGGGAGTTGGCCCGTGCAACCTGGACAGATTTTCGTTTGCGATTGGCTCCACTAAGCCAATTATCCCAGCAGGGTGTCAGTCTCCTGCCCTCTGAAGCCCAGGATCAGAATTCGAAGATTATTGTGGCTTGTCATCATGGTATTCGGAGTGCCAATGTGACAGGATGGCTATTGCAACAGGGCTGGACGGAGGTGGTCAGTTTGCGCGGGGGAATCGATGCCTATGCCATTCAGATTGATCCAACAGTTGGCAAATACTAAAATCTCTAATCTGATTGTTAAGTTCTTCTCAGGCTGCTCTTAACCTAATCCATATAATAATGAATATACATTCTCCTCAATACGAACCGCGCAAGGGCCGGGCCGCCTGAAACGCGGTTTGGGGTTTAAATGGGAGAAACTCAAATTGTTTCCTCGCCACATGACACGAGGGAACCTTTTATTTAAAGCTCACGCAAAGACGCAAAACCGCTAAGAAAAACTTTGCGCCTTTGCGTGATACTCTGACATCAGAGTCAGAAATTGTCTTGTCGTTAGATTATTTCTGCTTGATTCAAAAAAGGTTGGAAGCATAAATCTCCAACCTTTCAACTTTTAAACCTTCTAACTGATTTAAAAGACGAAGTTGCCATCTTTGTAATAAAGTTCGCCATCGACCAAAATTTGGGAATCCTTGCGCATGTCGCAGATCATATCCCAGTGGATAGCGCTTTTATTCATTCCCCCAGTTTCAGGGTAGCTCGCGCCGAGTGCCATGTGGAAGGAGCCGCCGATCTTCTCATCGAAAAGAATTTGACCGGTGAATTTATCGATCTCGAAATTGGTGCCAATTGCGAATTCGCCCAGGTAACGGGAGCCTTCATCGGTATCGAGCATTTGCAGGAGAAAATCCTGGTTTTTATCGGCTTTAGCAGAGGAAACTTTTCCGTTGCTAAAGGTCAGTTCTGCACCTTCTACAACATTCCCTTTATAAATGGCCGGATATGTGAATTTGACCCAGCCGTTGACCGATTTTTCAACGGGCCCCGTATAAATTTCTCCATCGGGCATATTGTAGACGCCGGCCGAATTCAGAAAGATGCGATCTTTGATCGAGAGAGACAAATCCACGTTGGGGCCCTGCAGGACAACCTGATCGTGCCCCTGGATATTGTCCACAGCAGCTTGCTGTTTTTCTCTGACGCCATTCCAAAAGGTGATCGGGTCATCTTCATTGGCGTGGCAGGCACGGTATACAAAATCTTCATAATCGCTCAGACTCATTTCGGCATCCTGGGCGTAGGCCTCGGTGGGAAAAAGGGTACTGACCCACTTGAATTTGCCCGCTGCCCCGCGCCTCATTTGGGTGGCGGTGATCTGCCCCAGCGCTTTTCCGCGACGTTGGATGCGTTTTGTATCCATTTTGCTCAATGCGCGAGTATTAGTTAATGAAGAAATACGGATGCGGGATTCGAATTCTTCATAGGCCATCTTACGCAGGGGAGGAACGTAGTCCAACTGTTCATCAGAAGCGTATTTTAGGTAGTTAATATCCTGCTCGTCAAAATCCCGAATCATCGGGACCGGGTAGGCTTCTTTTTCAAGAATCTGTTTGTACAGTTCACGGATCAGGGGGTTTGCGGCCTGGGTGGCTTCGATGAGCACACGGTCGCCTTTGGCGATGCGGGCCGAGTGGTTGACCAGAATTTCTGCAAATTTTTGTACACGGGGATCTGTCAAGGGAATTCTCCTTGTTGAGTGAATTAGATGATGCAATTATAACTGGTGTTTCTGGTTCCAAGGTTATTTTAAACACAAATGTCACGAATTTAACGATTGGAGCGAATACCCTTTTGGGCACAAGTAAAAGCGTGGAATATGTGCATGTAGATCGAAAGATTTATTTATTGTCATCGCATGAGGATTAATCCCCACGCTAGTTTTAGGAAGCCCGCTGAAGCGGGCTCGCTTTTCTGGGAAATGAGCCGACTTCAGTCGGTTTCCGCTATGTAGCACGGAGGTTTACTTCCGTGCGGAGATAATTGCGGAATCTTCCCATTTTTTACTCTTTGAACTTGCGGTATACTCGGTTCGACAATTAGATTAGTCAGATCAATATTCCAGCTCATTAACCTTCCAACCTTCAAACTTTAAACCCGAGAAAAAAATGAAACAACTCCTCCAAAACCTGAAGACCGGAAAAGCCATTGTCGAAGAGGTTCCCGTTCCCAGCCCGCGCGCAGGGATGGCGCTTATCAAAACCGCTGCCTCCCTCGTTTCTGCGGGAACTGAGCGGATGGTGGTCGAATTTGCTGAGAAGAATCTGGTTGGCAAAGCTCGCTCACGTCCTGACCTTGTCAAGCAAGTCATTGATAAGGCTCTCCGTGAAGGGTTGCTAAATACAGCGCAGGCTGCCTTCAACAAACTCGATGAGCCGATGGCCCTGGGCTATTCCTCGGCGGGGACCATCGTGGAACTCGGTGAAAAAATGGATGGTTTCCACGTCGGGCAGCGGGTTGCCTGTGCGGGCGGTGGTTACGCTGTCCACGCGGAATATGCGGTTGTGCCGCGCAATCTTCTCGCTCTCATCCCTGATGAGCTTGATTTTGAGAGCGCCGCCTTTGCCACCCTCGGTGCGATTGCCCTGCATGGTTTTCGTCTGGCGGAACCGAATTTGGGAGAGAATGTCGCCGTGATCGGAATTGGTTTATTGGGATTGATGACGATGCAGATCGCCGCTGCGGCAGGATGCCGGGTGATCGGGATTGATATTGATCCCAAACGGGTGAAGTTGGCGGAACAATTCGGGATTTCAGCTTGCTCCCGTGACCAGGCGGAGGCTGCCGTTCAGGCTTTTACCGCCAATCGGGGCGCCGATTCGGTCATCATCTGTGCGGATACGCCATCCAATGATCCGGTAACGCTGGCAGGTCAAATCGCGCGCGATCGGGCCAATATCGTCGCAACGGGGGCTGTAGGTTTGGACTTCCCGCGAAAGATCTATTTTGAAAAAGAACTTTCCTTCATCAACTCGCGTTCCTATGGGCCGGGACGTTATGACGCCTCCTATGAAGAGGGCGGTGCAGATTACCCGATCGGTTTCGTCCGCTGGACCGAGGGACGCAATCTCGAAGCTGTCGTGGATTTATTGGCAGGTGGAAAGTTGCAGGTTGAAAGTTTAATTACGCATCGGCTGCCGATTGAGCGTGCTGATGAAGCGTATGAGATTATCACGGGGAAGAGGGAAGAAGCCTTTATAGGTGTTTTGCTGACTTATCCTGAAGCTGTTGAAAAGTTGGAAGGTTTGCAAGTTGTCAAGTTTAAAACCTTCAAACCTTCAAACCTTCAAACATGCAAACTCGGTGTCATCGGCGCGGGCTTATTTGCCAATGCCACACTTTTGCCAGCAATAAAGAAAACAGATATTGAGTTGGTCGGAATTGCTTCTTCAGGTGGGCTGAAAGCCCAACACTCCGCGAAGAAATTTGGTTTTGGCTACGCAACCTCGAGCGCGGAAGAGATCATCAACGACGAGAATATCAATACAATTGCCATTCTCACTCGCCACGATACCCACGCCGATTTAGTGATCAAAGGCTTGCAAGCGGCAAAAAATGTCTTTGTTGAGAAACCTTTGGCTGTGAATCGTGAAGAGCTAGAAGTGCTCAGTGAGTTTTTGGAATCCCATCACTCCTCACTCATCACCGCAGGTTTCAATCGCAGATATGCTCCTCTTGCTCGCCAATTAGGAGATTTTTATGCCGACAGGGTTGAACCCCTCTACATCCATTACCGCGTCAACGCTGGCTATATTCCGCTCAATCATTGGGTGCATGACCCCGCTCAGGGAGGCGGACGGATCATCGGCGAGGGCTGTCATTTTATTGACTTTGTGACCTATTTAGTTGGGGAATCTCCGATCAGCGTAAGCGCTCACGCATTGCCTGATCATGGTAAATACCACGAAGATAATGTCAGCATGACCTTTACCTTTCCAGATGGTTCGATCGGCGTAGTGGATTATCTTGCTAATGGCGATAAATCCCTCCCCAAAGAGCGCGTCGAGGTCTTTGGCGGCGGCAAAGTCGCTACATTGAACGATTATCGCTCGCTTGAGATGATCTCTAATGGACGCCGTAAAAAGATCAATAATCGCTTGGGCCAGGATAAGGGTTGGAAGGATGAGATGCTTGCCTTAGCGAATGCTGTGAAATCAGGTGTGCCGCCAATCCCCTATGAGCAGTTGATCGGGGTGACCCAAGCCAGTTTCGCGGCGGTTGAATCGCTGCGGAGTGGGGAAAAGGTCAAAATATAGACCGCACGGGGATAAATCCACCGTGCTTGTTTTTCAAAGCCCGCTAAAGCGGACTAGACGACTTTCATCGTCTTTGTTCACGTAGCACGGTGTGTTCACGGCCGTGCGGAGATGGTCAGAAGGCAAAAGTGCGTTTAAAGTATCTTCTCAAAACAATCTACCAATTGGGATTCACTCAAGTCGCTCTCTTTGCCTTGTACAAAATTGGCTTGACAAGCGGTTACTATAAACGAATCCCAATTTCCAATTTCCGAGTATCGAACCTCGAATATCTCTTCTCCCTTCCTTCCCCTGATGACCTCAAAAAAATCCTTGGCCCTGAAGGTATAGAAACTCTCCTCACCGAAGCAGACCACATCGTGGACGGACAGTTCCGCATCTTTGGCAGTGAACTCGCAGAAATAAAACTAGACTTTAATCATCCCCTTTCTCACTGGGTTGATTACGAAACTGGCAAAGGGAAAATACCGAAATCAGAATACCGAATACCCGCTTTAAACCTTCCCCCTTCAACCTTCGATCTTAAACTGATCTGGGAACCCGCCCGCTTTGGCTGGGCATTCACCCTCGGTCGCGCCTATCGCGTGAGCGGCGACGAAAAGTACGCTGAAGCCTTTTGGCGACATTTTGAAATTTTCGATACTGGTAATCCCGTCAACATGGGACCCCACTGGATGAATGGACAGGAAATCGCGCTCCGCTTGATGGTTTTTGTCTGGGCTGCGCAGGTCTTCTTTGATTCGGGAGAGTCAACGAGTCAGCGAAAAGAACGCTTGGCGCAATCGGTTGTGGAGCATGCTGATCGAATCCCCTCCACATTGCTTTATGCACGAGCGCAGAATAATAATCATCTCACCAGCGAGGCGGCGGGACTGTACACAGCAGGACTTGCTTTACCAGAGCATCCCCAAGCCAATAAATGGCGCAAGCTGGGCATCAAGTGGTTGAACTGGAGCTTTGAAAATCAGATCGATGATAACGGAGCATATGTCCAGCATAGCGTGAATTATCAAAGGCTGGTGTTGCAGATCGGGTTATGGGTAAGTGCTTTAAACACCAAAGACACGAAGGTGCACAAAGAGGAGGAAAAAACAAACCTTAGTGAACCTTTGAGACCTTTGTGTTTAACCAAAAGGTCTCTGGAAAATCTTTCCCTGGCGACTCGTTGGTTGGCAGAGTTGACGGATCCTATTTCTGGGAATACACCCAATCTTGGTTCAAATGATGGCGCATATATCTTTCCTCTCGCCAATGGAGACTTTCGAGATTTTCGCCCTGTCATCAGAGCCGCCTCGCGTGTTTTTCTCACCGAAGAACCTTTCCCTGCTGACGAAATGAGTTTATGGTTTTCACCCTTCAAACCTTTAAACCTTCAAACTTACTACTCCCCAAACCTTCCAACCTTTCAACTTTCGACTTTAAAACCTTCAAACTCAAATTGGGCTTATCTTCGCGTCGTGGATGGAAACCTCCGCCTTGCCCACGCTGACCAACTTCATCTCGATCTTTGGTGGCGGGGAGAGAATATCACGCTTGATCCCGGTACCTATCTTTACAATGCGGCATCGCCCTGGGATAATCCTTTTCCTGCAACAGAATATCATAATTCGGTCACTGTCAACGGTCTTGACCAGATGACCCGTGCCAGCCGCTTCATGGTTCTCGATTGGGCGCATGGACGGATTGTAGAGCAATCTTCGCAGAAGATCGTTGCCGAGCATGATGGCTATCGTAAATTGGGTGTCACACACCAGCGCGCGGTCACCTTTGCGGAAAACACCTGGCTGGTGGAAGATAATCTGATCTCTGAACCTCAATTATCTCGAAAATATTGTCTACACTGGTTACTCCCTGATTGGGAATGGGCGCTGGAAAATAGAGAAGAGAGGATAGAAATTAGTCTAATATTCCCACAGGGCTTTTTGAAGCTCACTCTTCACGCTTCAGAAATCTCAAAACAAAACTTTTCTCTAGTACGTGCAGGTGAGTTGATTAAGGGTAATGGCGATACCTTTCCCACACGTGGCTGGTATTCGCCGACTTATGGCGTTAAAATCCCCGCGCTATCACTGGCCCTCGACGTAACTTCTTCTGATACAGTAGAATTTATCTCTGAATTTGAATTCTCCCCGATCTAAAGATACCTCTCTCCCGCTGTTCGTTCACGGATCTTTTTTGCAGGACTTCCATAGACGACCTCAAAGGAGGCAACCGACTTATTGACCAGCGATCCAGCTCCAACTACACTATGTTTCCCGATTGTTATTCTCGGGATTAAGATCGCCCCGATATTTATTGCGCTAAATTCACCTATCTGACATTCTCCTCCCACAATAACACCAGGAGCGAGACTGGTAAAATCACCCATCTGCGAATCGTGATCTAGAGATGAATTTGTGTTCAAAATGCAAAACTCCCCAATGGATGAGGTTGGATTAACAGAAACACCGGCCATAATTACGGTCCCTTGTCCAATGGATGCATCAGATGCAATGGAGGCTTGTGGATGAATGGCAGAGAAAAATTTTAGTTCCGGGCATTTTTCTTTGGCAATCGAAACAACTTTTTCCCGCGTAAAATTATCCCCAACTGCGATAATAATGCCCTGAATGGCGTGGACCTTGACAAGTTTTGGTAAATCTTCTTCTCTGCCTAAAAGATCATAGCCTAAGATTTTCTCATTTGTGTTAGGTTGCTTATTTAGCAAGCCGACAATATTGTATAGGCCTTCTTTTTCCACAATATCAATGATGACTTTAGCATGACCACCAGAGCCAATAATGAGGATATTTTCCATAGCTTTTTTACCTGATTTTTTTGTTCAATTAACATCATTTCCGATATTTCAAATTGAGTGTATCATATCCAAATAAAACTACCCAACCTACAAACGAATGCATATTCTTCTCATCCACCAGGCCTTCGCCGCTGTCAATGAACCAGGCGGCACCCGACATCACGAACTCGCGCGGTACCTTGTTCAGCGTGGGCATCGTGTTACCATCATCGCCAGCTCTGTCAGCTATATTACTGGAAGCGCACCGCCCAATCTCACCGAAAAACAGGATGATGACATCACCATTATCCGCGCCTATGTATATCAGGCACATCACAAATCTTTCGTTCACCGTGTTTTTGCCTTCGTTTCCTTCATGGCCTCCTCCTTTATTATGGGACTACGCGTAAAAAATGTGGATTTGATCTGGGGGACCTCGCCGCCAATTTTCCAGGGATTTACGGCATGGGCCTTGTCCAGTTTGAAAGGGATTCCCTTCCTCTTTGAAGTCCGTGATCTGTGGCCTGCTTTCGCTATTTCAGTAGGAGTCCTGAAGAATGGGATCCTGATCCGTGCCTCCGAATGGCTGGAGCGTTTCCTTTATCGAGGCGCAGATCGGGTCATGGTTAACAGCCCGGGGTACGTCGAGCACGTTCGGGGACTGGGAGCGAAACGCGTTGAACTTGTTCCCAATGGTGCAGACGCCGGGATGTTTGATCCCGCTAAAAAGGGTGCATCCTTCCGGGAAACTCATTCCATTAAATCTAAATTTGTCGTCCTTTATGCCGGGGCGCACGGGATGTCAAATGACCTTGGTGTTGTTTTGGAAGCGGCGAAGATTTTGCAAAATGAATCCGTTCCCATAGAGGGAACGGATTCATCGGCATCGATCCAGATCGTGCTACTTGGTGACGGCAAGGAAAAATTGAATTTGCAGGTACAGGCCGCTGAGATGGGCTTAAAAAATCTGAGCTTTATCTCGTCAGTGCCAAAGTCTGAGATGGCAGTGGCCTTGGCCGCCGCAGATGCCTGTATCGCGATTTTGAAACCGATCGACATGTATAAGACCACCTATCCAAATAAGGTTTTCGATTATATGGCGGCGGGGCGACCGGTGGTGCTGGCAATTGATGGCGTGATCCGTGAGGTGGTTGAAGCAGCTGGATGCGGAATCTTTTCCGAGCCGGGTGATGCCATCGCGTTGGCTGAAGCGATCAAAACCCTGGCAGCTGATCCTGCGCGTAGTCAGAAAATGGGGTTGGCTGGACGGCGCTATATAGAAGAACACCTTGACCGTGCTGAACTCGCCGAGCAATTGACTGGAATCTTGGAGGAAATGTCAGAATAGGAGAAATATGGTTATTCTAAAAAAAATGCGAGAATTGTTCTCAGGAGGCTGGCAAAATTTAGATTCTTCATGGCGATGGGCTTTGGGTGGGGTTTTGATCGCTGGTTTTTTGCTGGGATTATGGTCTTTGGTAATTTTGCAGAATATTCCTTTGGCAATTGATAATTCTTTTCTTGGCGGAGAGCCTATTGTCTCGGTTTTCAATTTGCAGACTAGCGAGATATTTCTTTATAACCGTACTGTAGATGATAATCTTTTGTCTTTTCGTGCCAATGGTTTTTCTACAATAGTTGACGCACAGTCTGGCAGCCAATGGGATTTGGCCAGCGGCCTGGCGGTTGAGGGTCCTTTGGAAGGGGAAGTTCTAAAAAAATCGTCAATTTCTGCTGAAGAAATCTTCCCTTATCATGGTGTGAATCCTCATCAAAGCTCATGGATTGCAATCTGGCAGCGCTTTGACACAAATTGGTATTTGAAAATCGCAGAAAGAGGTTATAGCGACGATGGCAGTACTGCCTTTTTTCCTATATATCCTTATTTAGTCCGTCTTTTTGCTTTTGTTGTTAGGGATATGGTTTTAGCATCACGCCTTGTTACTATACTGGCATTGATTGCATCCTTAGGTTTGTTTCATAGGATTGCCACTGAGTATACTGATCAAACCGTGGCTAGTCGTGCAGTCATCTATTGGTTGATTTTTCCGACGGCTTTTTTCCTTTTTGCAAGTTATACAGAAGCGATCTTTCTTCTATTTATACTTGTATCGATATTCTGTGCTCGCCGTGAAAAATGGATCCTGGCTGCTGTCTTTGGACTATTAGCGGCGCTTACTCGGATTGTAGGCTTTACGATCTTTGTCCCGTTGCTTTATATGTGGTGGGTTCAGGATAGGCCGCGTCGTTGGCGGAATGCATTCGCTTTTCTGTTAATTCCAGTTGGGACGGGAATATACCTCTTTCCTACTTTGCAGTCCTCACTACTCCCAGGCCAGTGGCATCCTCGTCTAGTTTTTCCTTGGGAACATTTTAGCGAATTAGGATTGCTAATCACAAATCATCTTGTGTCGTCAATTGACATATTTAACACACTCGTTACTATTCTATTTGGCGTTCTTTGTCTTATCATTTGGCGGAAAATGCCACTTGAACTTGGCATGTATTCAATCGCGATGTTTATATCATCATTATTTCGCCTAAATCCGGGACAACCATTTGTCAGTATGCTGCGCTATGTTCTGGTAATTTTTCCTGCTTTTATTTTGCTTGGAAAATGGGGAGAAAAAAGTTGGGTCAATCGAGCGATCGTTTATCTATCATTTCCGCTGGCCTTATATTTCAGCGCACAATTCTGGCTTTGGGGTTGGGTCGGTTAAATATATTACACCGATGAAAGGTATAATATGCCCATTAAATTGATATAGGAGTTGCCTAATGGCCAGAGCAGAAATTTTCGCAGGGAACTGCGGATTCAATACTGAAGTTGAAGCAACGATGGACGGGAAAGTTTGCAAGCTGAGTATAACCAGCGAATGTGATGCTATTTCCAGAATGGCTGAGGATTTGACGGAAGTTGACCCTTATCAGGAAATATCATTCAAGCGTGCCATGCCCAAAATCCATGAAGCGGGAATAAAATATTGTACGCATGCTGCCTGTCCAGTGCCGTCCGGTATCGTTAAGGCAGTCGAGATTGAGGCTAAACTGGCCCTGCCCACGGATGTAACCATCAAGTTATCGAAGACGTAGAAAGAAATTGATTCTCACTAAGGTAAGGACAACTGGTGCATATCTTCTTCCGATATTTAAAAAATCTTGGTTTCTGACTTTCTCTAAAAAGGAAAAAAATGACCAAAACCTACGACATCATCGTGATCGGATCGGGAGCGGGCGGGCTGACCGCCGCCGTTGCACTCGCGCAGGCTGGGCAAAAAGTGTTGGTTTGCGAGCAGCACGGCAAACCTGGTGGCTGGACACATTCCTTCACACTAAATGGCTACAGATTTAGCCCAGGCGTGCATTATATCGGCGGGATCGGGGAGGGCGGCTCTCTTGAACGCACGTATCGTGGCTTGGGCGTTTCTGAGCATATCCAATTTTGCGAACTCAACCCCGATGGTTATGACCATATCGTTATTGGTGATAAGCAATACGATTTCCCAAAAGGAAAAGAAAACCTTGCTGCGAAACTAAAAGAATACTTCCCGCACGAAGCCGAAGGTATTGATGGATATATCGACACAGCCGAAAAAATGATCCAGTCGATGGGAAATTTGGGCAAGGTTAAAAATCCAGCCAGTGCGGTGAAGGCAGCAGGTGGAGCGGTATCTATTATGCGTTGGGCCACGCGATCAGGGCAGGATTTTATCGAGCATTTCATCACCGATCCTATTTTGCGCGGTATTCTCGGCGGGCAGGCTGGTGACCATGGAATGCCGCCTTCGGAAGTGTCGGCTTTTGTGCAGGCGGGCATTCTGAACCATTATTTTAACGGTGGATATTATCCGCTTGGAGGGGCTTTTGCCATCCCCCGCGCATTTCTTCGGGAGCTGAAGCAAGCCGAGGGTGAGATCCGTCTCAAAACGCCTGTAGAAAAGATCCTGCTTGAAGATGGAAAAGTGACCGGTGTCCGTTTGGTGGATGGGGAAGTCATTCACGCAAAAAACGTTGTCTCTAATGCGGATCCTGAAGTTACCTTTGGCAAAATGATAGGACGCGATTCTCTGAGTAAAAAACTGGTCAATAAGCTGGATAGAGTCACGTATTCGGTCTCGGCCCTGAGCTTGTTCTTTGTGGTGGATATGGATCTGCGTGAAGCCGGGCTGGATTCCGGTAATTTCTGGTTCTACGACAACGAGGACGTGGACGGGCAGTACAAGCTCGGGCTGACCGACCACACCCTGACCGCCGATGAGCCGCCGATGATGTTCTTGACAGTGACCACCCTCAAAGACCCCTCAAAAATGCACGATGGACACCATACCTGCGAAGCCTTTGCTTTTGTCGGTTACGACGCCTTTGAAAAGTGGTCTGATTCGAAAAAAGGCGAACGGCCTGCTGGCTACGAAGCAGAGAAGGAAGAATTGGCAGAAAAGCTTTTTAGAAAGCTTGAAAGACACGTGCCCGGTATTAACAAACACATTGTTTATTGGAGCTTGGCAACCCCACTGACGAATGACCATTACATCAATGCCACACGTGGTAACCTGTATGGGATTTCCAAGAGTCGCAGGCAAGTGGGACCGGGTGCTTTCCCGATCAAGACCGAGATCGAGGGTTTATATATGTGTGGGGCAAGCACGCTCAGCCATGGGGTTGCGGGTGCGACACGTTCGGGGATGGCAGCTGCCGCCAATATACTGGGATGCAGTATATCTGACCTACTGACGCAAAATGGCCCGCCAATGGAAATTTATCCATCAGACGATATTTCTAAGTGGCCTAAGCATTTGCAGGAGAAGATCGCACGAGGGATGGAGAGGGTATAAAAATATCTTTAACCACCAAGGGCACGAAGAAACACAAAGGAAAAGAAAAAAAGTTTTTTCCTTCGTGACACTTTGTGTCCTTTGTGTTTATGTATTCAACGGTTAAGAATAAAAATGCGATAAAATCACCCCTATGAAAATCTTCCTTGACTCCATTGGCTGCCGTCTCAACCAGGCCGAGATTGAAAAGTTCGCCCGCCAATTCCGAGCTGTGGGGCATGAAATTGTCGGCGAGGCATCCCTGGCAGATGTGGCCGTAGTTAACACCTGTACGGTCACCTCCGAAGCTGCGGCGGATTCCCGCTCCAAAATCCGGGGTGCATCCCGCGCAGGAATCGAGGAGATCATTGCTACAGGCTGTTGGGTAACGATGGAGCCAGACAAGGCCGCCGAATTGACGGGTTACAATGTTATCGTTCTTAACGATCAAAAAGATAATCTTGTTGCTGATTTTTTAAATCTTCCCCCTAAAACCTTCGATCTCGAACCCCTCGAACGAACCCCTTTGCCAGGAATTCGCCAGCGTACGCGTGCCTTCATCAAGGTTCAGGATGGCTGCGATAACGACTGTACTTTCTGCATTACGACTGTCGCGCGGGGAAAAGGTCATTCTCGACCCATCGATGAGATTCTCGTGGATATTCAATCTGCGTTGGATGGCGGGACAAAAGAGATCGTTCTGACGGGGGTTCATCTCGGGTCGTGGGGGCAGGATTATGTCACTGCGAGCGGAGCGCGGCAATCTCACCTTTCCGAGCTAATTCATTCCATCCTTGAGATGACCACTGTTCCACGTCTGCGTCTCTCATCTCTCGAACCCTGGGATTTGGAACCTGATTTTTTTGCCCTATGGGAAAATCCACGCCTGATGCCACATCTTCATCTGCCGCTTCAATCGGGTAGCGATTCGGTGCTCAAACGGATGCGTCGTCAAACCACGCGGAATGCATTTCGCGAGTTGGTTGCCTCCGCCCGCGCGATCATGCCCGATGTGGCGATCACGACCGACATCATCGCTGGTTTTCCTGGCGAGACCGAAGAAGAGTTCGCCGAAACCCTAGAATTTGTCCGGGAGATCGGTTTTGCGGGGGGGCATATTTTTACCTATTCGCCACGAGAAGGGACCCCCGCCGCGCGGATGAAGGGACAGCTCGAAAAGAAAACCCGCAAAGCGCGGAATGCTGCATTGCGGGAAGCTTTTGCTGAAATGGGCAGGATTTACCGGAATCGTTTTATCGGCGAGACGATCTCTGTTTTATGGGAGGCAAGTTCACTGGCGAGCGATGCGGGTTGGCTGATGAGCGGATTGACCGGCAACTATCTCCGCGTCCACGCCACGCTCCCCGAACCACGCTGGAATCAGATCGATCAAATCCGATTGGAAAAAGTAGCGGGGGAACTTATTCTGGGGTTTCCTGTTCCTTAACCTGGCTTCCCGGTCTCTCCCCAAAGTACTGATAATAGCGTACTTCTATTGTCCCGTTGAATAATTTACGCGTCCGATCTGGTTGCGCCCGTTTGAAATAATCGGGGAATTTCTTGTCTGCTGTCAGCACATAAATGGACCAGCCTTTTTTCTTTTTGAAGGTCTGGTTGAAGGAAATATAAAGCTTGTTGAGCTCCTTGAAATTGCCCATTCTGACGCCGTAAGGGAAATTCGAAATCACGATCCCATGCTCCTGGTCGATCCACAGGTCCCGCACGTCCTTCTTCTCAAACTGGATATCCTTTCCGACCCCCGCCGCTTTCGCGTTGGATTTGCTGGCATAGATGCTCTCCTCATCCACATCATGGCCAAAAAGCTGCATTTCGAGATCAGATTTGACTTGGGATCGCGCGTGGCTTCGGGCTTGCTTCCACGCTTTAGCGGGGATACCCGGCCAAAATTCGGAGGCAAATTCGCGATTCAATCCGGGGGCGATATTCCGCCCGATCATCGCTGCTTCGATCAATATTGTCCCGGAGCCACACATCGGGTCAATCAGCAGGCGCTCTTTATTCCAGAAGCTAAGTTGAACAAGGGCGGCCGCCAATGTCTCTTTGATCGCCGCTCTACCGGCTTGCTTCCGATAACCACGACGGTTCAGTCCTGAACCTGAGGTATCGAGCGTTAGAGTTGCAAGATCATTAAGCACCGAAACTTTGATCGGAAAATCAGGCCCGCTTTCTTCAAACCAGTCTGTATCATATTCTTCGCTTAACCGCTCAACGACCGCTTTTTTGACGATAGCCTGGCAGCTTCTCACACTTTGTAGTTGAGATTTGACCGAAGCCCCCGTCACCGTGAATTTGCCTTCCTCGGTAATCCAATTCTCCCAGGGCAGGGCATAGGTCTGCTCGTAAAGTGTATCGAAATCCTTGGCTTCAAACTCACCCATCTTGAGCAATACGCGGTCAGCGGAGCGCAGCCACAGGTTGACGGTGGGAATGTCGGCAACAGTTGCATCAAACTCAACTTTACCATTTGAGACGCGTAGATCATCAAAGCCGAGGGCTTGTAGTTCGCGCTTGACAACAGCTTCCAAACCGAAGGTCAGTGTGGCTATTAAGGTAATCTTTTTCATGGGATTATTGTAACTGATTTGCGAATTTCAGATTTTAAAATTTCTTGGTGAGGTAAAATATAGAAAGGATCAAATCCGAACTATTAATTTGATTGGGGTTGCCATTCGTCGCTCTGTTCAGCTTCCTCCTCCCAGTTTCTTTTTCCACTCCAGTTTTCAATCTTGATTTTATAAACGGATGTTCGTTTAAGTTCCTTCTCGGTGATTGGACGATAGTCTTTACCTGCCTGTTTATCGGCAAAATATTTTTTTAGTAAAGCATATAAAGCGATTCGTTTTTCATCAGTGTCTTCAATAATTTGGATCTTGCCGAAAGCAATCACGCATTCATATTGCATGCTGAATTCAAGCGCAATATTCGAAGGGAGAAAACGACCGTAGTGGCTGGTTTCAAAACAAACCTCTGGATACTTTTCGCTGTTCGAACGTATTCTGCCCACAATATTTGAATGAAATATGATGCAATGTTCTTTTTCATCATAAATAAATGTGCTGGGAGTAATGAAGGGCTGCTCTTCCCAGTGTGTAGCAATATGTCCAATTTCTGCCTGGTGTAGATAAGAGCGTATCCACTCATCATCTTTGGCGTATTCTTGCAGGCGTTGTTTTGTAATATTCGGAGCTTGTGTTTTTGTCATAGTTCCTCTTTTCTCTAATTGTTTTTTTATTCTATCAAAGAATCTATTTTCTTTCTTGCTTATTTGCGAAAAGCACCGTACTATTCGCTTAATTTTGGATGGGTATTTCCCGCTCGCCAGTTTTTTAATGGTGGCATAGATGGGAAATTTATTCTTAATTTCAATCTCACACATGATAAATTAGCAGTAAAATTGGCTTGATAATATATTTCTGATATGGAGTTCTGGTATGCCTAATGCGAATGATAAGTTTTATCTGGACCAACTTTTGGAGACCCACTCCCCAGCCTTTGCAGTTGAAGAAGTAAAAGATATCCTCAACAAACTTTATAATTTAACCGGTAATCTTTCTCTACTGGAAAGTGAGCGGGATCAGAATTTCTGTATCATCACTGAAAACGGCGATCAATATATCATAAAAATTGCTAATAGTGCTGAGGATCCAGCGATCATTGATATGCAGATCAAGACTTTGGAACATATCGCTAAAGTTGATCCTGAGTTGCCAGTACCTGAGGTCTTACTATCTCGGAACGGGTTGGCTATTGAAGAAATTCAGGCTGCGGATGGTTCAAAACATTGTGTACGTATCCTGACTTACCTGCAGGGTGCTTATCCAAAGGATGACCCCACTGAGGTTGCATTGTTTCGCCCAATTGGAGTTTGCCTGGCACGACTTGCCCGGGCCTTGCGGGGTTTTTTTCATCCGATAGCGAATTACGAAATATTATGGGATTTGAAACATACCTCCAGGCTCAGGCAGTATTTGCCCTGTATTACTAATACCAAACATCAGGAACTGGCCACTTATTTCCTGGATCGCTTTGATCAAAATGTTCTACCCCATTTACCAAAGTTACGGGCGCAGATTCTTCATAATGATTTGACACCCGACAATATCCTGGTGGCAGAGAATGATCCCGGACGCATTGTTGGGATTATGGATTTTGGGGATATGACTCATACTCTTCTGATCATTGATCTGGCTACCACCATCGCGCCAATGCTTCGAGGGCATACCGATCTTTCTGGTGTGGCTGCGGAAATTATCGCTGGGTACCATGAAATAAGTCCGCTCGAAGATGCAGAGCTGCGTGTACTCTACGACCTGGTAGCTGCACGTTTGACAATGTTAAACGTAATCGCAGCCTGGCGAGTTTCACTCCACCCGGATAATCGGGAATATATTACCGGTGGGGTCGAAGAGATCTGGCGCACATTGGAAGCTTGGCGCGCACTGGATCCGGCAGCTATAACAAGGAAATTTTTCCGAACCTGTGGCTTATGGGAAATGGATGAGGTAAATTCATCGCCCAAAAAGGCAAATGAAACCCTTCAATCCCATCTGAAACGTAGGGATCACCTGCTGGGCCCCTGCGCTTACCTGTTCTACGAAAAACCACTGCATATTGTTCGCGGAGATGGTGTCTGGTTATATGATGTTTATGGCAACCGATACCTGGACGCCTATAATAATGTCTCTCATGTTGGACACAGTCATCCACATGTGGTGAATGCAATTGCCAAGCAGTCACGAAGATTGAATACCAGCACACGCTATATGCACGGGCTAATCCTTGAGTTGGCGGAACAGATTACTGATCGAATGCCGGAACAGCTGAGTGTCTGCATGTTTGTGTGTACCGGGTCTGAGGCCAACGAGCTGGCCTGGCAGATGTCAAAATTGGTATCGGGCAATAGCGGCGCTTTAATAACCGATTTCGCTTATCATGGCAGCAGTGCTGCCACCATGCAATTCAGCCCCGAAAGTATACCTAACAAGAACTTGCCACCGTATGTGCAAACGCTATTCGCGCCCACCTCAGATTCCACTTATCAAGAGCCAGATTCCGGGATAAGCGATGCGATCACGGCATTAGGCGAACAAGACTACCTACCGGCTATGCTACTCCTGGACACATCCTTTGTCAGTGATGGCATTTACACCTCACCAAAGGGTTATCTCGAAACACTTTTTGCGAAGACAAGTGCAGCCGGGGGGCTTTGTGTCGCTGATGAAGTCCAGGGTGGTTTCGGACGCCTTGGCCAGCATTTCTGGGGTTTTCAATTTGATAATGTGGTTCCTGATATAGTGACCATGGGAAAACCAATGGGAAATGGACATCCGCTTGCAGCAGTGGTGACCCGTCCGGAGATTGCTGAGACCCTCGCCAGAGAGACCGGTTACTTTAATACCTTCGGTGGCAACCCCGTATCCTGTGCGGCGGGATTGGCGGTTCTAGAAGTCATTGAAAAGGAAGGATTGCAGCGAAATGCGCTGGAAGTTGGACAATATCTCAGAGAAGAATTGACAGTTTTACAGGAAAACTATCCTGTGATAGGCGAATTACATGGTTCAGGATTGCTTCAGGGGATCAATATCCTTAAGCCTGATGGCACGCCTGACCCTGAATTGGCTGTCCAAATTATGAATCATATGCGCGAGAACGGCGTGCTGATTGGTACCACCGGGCAACCCTATTCGGTCCTTAAAATTCGCCCTCCCATTGTTTTCCAGAAGGAAGATGCGGATATACTGATACTCGCCTTGACGAGGGCCCTTGACGAACTCATAAATATGTAGGGACATATCGTCAGGATCGCAAACGCTTATTCCTGGGATCATAAGCCGGTTCTCCCAGCACCTTTGCCAGACAGCGGTGACTTAATATCTCAATATCAAAGGTTGTTCCGGGGGAGGCGTACTCTGGTGGAACGTAGACAAAGGCCAGGCTTTTTTGGACCGCATGACCATAGGCCCCCGATGTTGTCACACCAATAACCTTATCACCGTCGAGAACTGACTCACCACCACGTACTTCAGAATCCTCAACATCCACTTCAACGTAGGCAATATTCCAGGCCAGGTCTTGTTTTTGTCGCTGGAGAAGGGCATCACGTCCTATAAAATCACCTTTATCGAAGTTTATGAACCGCTCCATGCCAGCTTCGATCATCGTGATCTCGTTGATCAATTCAACTCCCCAGGCATAATAAGCCTTTTCCTTACCTAAACTGGTCAAAGCGTACATACCAAAGTCCGCGATGCCGAATTCCTCACCGGCAGCCCAAACCGCATCGTAAATGGTTTCAAGCTGGGCAATAGGCATGTGGAGTTCCCAACCGAGCTCGCCCACGTAATTGATCCGAAGGGCGCGTAACATCACACCTGCCGCCTCGATTTCCTTCCCGGTGAGCCAGGGGAAATTCTCATTACCCAGATCGGTATCTGTGATCTTGGTAAGCAATTCGCGGCAACGAGGTCCGGCCAATACCAGGGTGCCAAATTTATCCGTAATATTCCTGATCGTGACTTCATCATCATCTCTTTTTCTTTGGTTGAGTTGATCGCTATTGCGAATATTCGCGGCAGCAGCGGAAAGGAGGAAGAATCGCTCATCATCCAGGCGGGTGATCGTATATTCACTTTCGATGCGGCCCATATCCGACAGACCATGTGCCAGCACAATTCCGCCCTTTCGACTCGCGACCTTATTGGCCAAAACCCGGTTAAGGAATGTTTCAGCATCGGGTCCGCTCACCTCATGTTTGGTAAAGCTGGATAGGTCCAGCACACCCACCCGTTCACGAACCGCCAGGCATTCATCGCCGACGACCTCGAAAATATTATTCCGCCGAAAGCTCTTTTCTTCCTCCCGGCCATCCAGCGAAAACCACTTGGGACGTTCCCATCCAAATCCCTCTGCATAAGCAGCCCCTTTGGTTTTTAGTTTTTCATATAAGGGGCTGGTGCGGGCAGGTCGCCCGGCAGGACGTTCTTCCCCTGGCAGGTGGAGTTGATACATGAAGGTGAAGTCCTGATGTGATTTTGCGCGGGCATATTCCATGTCTGCGTAAGGACCAAATCTGCGCGGATCGACCCCGACCATATTGATATCAGCATTCCCAACCATCATCCATTGGGCCAGGTATTTTCCAGCGCCGGCCCCCTGCCCAATCCCCATATTCTGCCCGCAACTGAGCCAAAAATTTCTTAACCCAGCTGCCGGCCCGATCAATGGATTATGATCTGGGGTACGCGGATTTGCGCCATTCACGACGCGCATGATGCCTGCCTCGGCAAAGATCGGCATCCGTTCCATGACGCGCTCAAGCCCGGGCATGATGGTTTCATAATCTGCGGGAAAAAGCTCGCTCTCTGAATCCCAATCCTGCCCAGACCCAAACCAGGCCTCCTGGGTACCACTGCGTTCGTAAATCCCGATCAGGCCAGCGTTTTGCTCCTGGCGATAATAAGCGTTGGGATAGGGGTCACGCATGACCGGGATCTCTTCGTCACGGTCAATGAATTCCCTGATAGGTTCGGTGACAAGATATTGGTGCTTCATCGGTACTATCGGAAGATCAAGTCCCACCCAGGCCCCAATTTTTGCGGCATAGCAGCCCCCGGCATTGACAACATGCTCACAGGTGATCGTTCCCTCTTGGCTAATTACTTTCCATTCCCCATTTGGGAGTAGATTGATATCAGTGACGCGGTTATTCCGAATGATCGTGGCCCCCATCTTTTTTGCACCGATGGCCATCGCATTGGTCACGCCTGCCGGATCGACATAGCCGTCGTCGAGTGTCCAGGCTCCCGCGAGGATGCCCTCGGTGTTGATAAAGGGATTGAGCCTTCGGATTTCTTCAGGACTGATGATCTCCATTCGGAATCCGATATTTTTGGCGATGCCCTCAACCACCCGAAAGTTATCCACTTCTTCTTTGGTGGTCGCAATTCGAATCCCGCCGACACCATGCCAGCCAGTGGCCTGACCGGTCATTTTCTCAAGTTTGGGGTAGAGGGTATTGCTGTAATGTTGGATCTTGGCAATATTGTAGGAGGATGTGAAATTAGGGCATTGCCCGGCGGCATGCCAGGTTGAACCGGATGTCAATTCGGCCTTTTCGATCAGAACACAATCGTCCCAACCGGCTTCGGCTAAATGGTACAGCAGCCCAACACCCATAATGCCACCCCCAACAATAACCACGCGAGCATGTGTATTCAAATTTCATTCTCCTGAGTAGCGATCAATTTATTGAAGATTTTTTAGTAATTATGTGGATAAATCAGCTGTCTGGATAGATTTTTGATAATCTTCAAGACAGTTTTGACAAACACAGGTTTTACGAACAGCATCTTCAGGAACTTTTGCAAGCAACTCTTCGGGGAAGATGACTGATTCGCACCAGCACTCGGTTGCATTAGGATCGGCTGCCACAGCACATTGATTGGGGTTGCCACACAGAGGGCAAATCGCAGTATCCATATTTTCTCCAATATTTTTTGATGTTTTCATAAAATTTAGCCAGCTTTCTCCCACATCCACCTGACGCCTCTGCCAAATATTCCTCGCAGATTTGTTGGGCCGGCATAGGGGATAGGATGATTTACAACACTATGGTTGGTAAAGGCATTTGACTCACCAGCCATAAGGTCGGCAATAATACGCCCAAAAGTTTGTGTCGTGGGAACGCCTTCGCTTAAACCGACGCCAAAATAGATATTTTGATGATCTCCCATTACACCAACAGAAGGGCTTCGTTCGCCTAATAGATAAGCCGTTGTGCCTCCCCAGGTATGCTCAATGCCTAACCCTTCCAGTTGGGGAAATGAGGCGAAGAGATCCTTGGTGATGGATTGAGTAAATGATTTATCGTTCCCGGAGCATAAGGCATCGTTGTCATAATATGCAATCCCACCCGCCCCACCCATAACAATCCGATTATCCTTGGTTAGAATCAAATAACTGAACATCCTGCGCATATCGGATAGACCCTGTCGGTTACCCCACCCAATTGACTCCAATTGTGAAGTAGAGAGAGGCTCTGTAGCGATCTGGAAAACGCTGATGGGGAAGACACGGTTCTTAAAGAAGCCAAGTTTGTGGGAATAAGCATTCAATGCCACAACAATAATGGGGGCGCTAATATCTCCCAACTCGGTGTCCACGCGGTTTATTTTTCCGGGTGTGATGCGGGTTACGACGCTCCGCTCCCGCACATCAACCCCACCCTCTTCGACCACCCTCTTCATCTCACGAGCCAGTTTGGCGGGGTTGAGCGTGGCACCATGCGGGTTTTTCAGGCCAGCGATAAATCTGGATGATTTGATTTCAGTCTCAAGTTCATCTCCCCGGAGGAGAGACGAATCCAGGCCAAAAGATTTAAGATGATCCCGAAATTCTTCCAAACCGCGGATATGCTTTTCGTTAAATGCAACTTCCAGCATTCCGTTCTCTTCCAGGTCACATTCGACGCCATGCTCTGAGATCATTCTCCTGATGAAATTTAGCCCGTAAAAGGAAATATCCAGGTTATTCTGCCGGGCTTCAGGGTCTGCGGGGCTTGTTTTATTGAGCAGATCAGTCCCAATACAGAAACCACCATTCCGACCGCTGGCGCCGTAACCACAGCAGGCCCCTTCCAGGAGAACAATCTTCTTTTCTGGGAATTTTTGTCTGATATGGTAGGCGGCAGATAGACCAGTAAAACCGCCTCCAACGATGACCACATCTGCTTTGTGGCTTCCACGCAGGGGCTGATTGATTTTTTGGTTTTCAAGATCAACCGATTTGAACCAGAAATTATCAACAAAATATTCGTAGAGATCAGGCGGTCTGAGGTTTCGACTCTGATTATGGGAACGGGAAAAATATTTCATGGCTCCTATCCTCCTATTTCATTTTTCGCTGCATCAAGAATGGCCTGCAATTCGTATTGCACAGATTCTTCCAGGGGTTCAGGCATATGTTCTTTCAGAATCAGATCAAATTTATCTCGCGCCCGCTGACGAATATCCGCTGAGGGTGCTTCGCCCTGTGAGATACGCGGATGAGATAACTCTGGGATCCATATTTTCCGCAAATGTTTCCGCGTGTGTTTTTGAGCCAGGAAGTGTCCTCCAGGTCCAACATTCTTAATTGCATCCATCGCCAGGCCATCAATGCTTGTATCAACTCCTTCAACCAGAGCGCGATGGGTATGGTAAATTTCATCATCGAAAATGATCTGTTCAGGAACCAACAAGGTTGAAGATTTGATCATCCCCAGTCCTTCCGCGAGGTCTGCGCCAGCCATTGCGACCATCAAGGATGTATAAACACTATCGCGCCCCAGTTGCCAGGTCGCTGGTTCGGGGGCATCCATTGCAAATGACCCTGCCAGAACAGGAACGCCCCAATCATGGGCCAATTGAACGCCGGCTGTATTGCATAAATATTTTTCGGGAATGCCAACGATATAGCCCGCCGTTTGCGGGTCCATCACGGATGCACAAAGAGAGTAAAAAACGGGCGCTCCCGGGGCAACCAATTGCATCAGCACGATCGCACTGACCAATTCGGCATTCCCTAAAACCAATGCCCCACCAGTTGTCGCCGGTGCAGTTGATCCAAGGGTTGGCATGGCCATAAAGCCGACCGGGATCCCAGCTTTGGCATAAACCAGCGCTGCTTCAATGGCTTCCTTATCCTGGCCCAAAGGCGTGATCGTACAAATTAAAGCTGAAAGGGGAGGCGCTGCCCGCATCCTTGATCTATCTCCGGAAATGATCTCAGCCATCCGAATTGCATAATTTGCCAAAGTCTCATTCACGGATGTTACCGTCTGGACGTGCTTGACCGTATTTTTGAAGCTGGCCTCGATTTCATGCAAAGGGGCTGTGAGACCATAATCCTGGGCGCTGACCATCGGCCAATAAAACCCAATCGATGAGAGCGCATCTGCCACCCGTGCCATTTTCGCGACGTCTTCTTTCGTGGACGAACGGCTTGCTCCCGTTATAAAATCGAGAGTCTCGACCCCAACACCATCCGTACCAAAATAACTGCGGCTTCCATCCAGCAGCAAATCGGCTTCTTTGACACGCCCCGCCAACTTGTATGATCGGGGTGCATGGCTGAGCGCTTTTTTCACCAGATCAGAATGAATTCGTACGATTTGGCTTTCCTCATCAACCCGGGCGCCGTGTTCAGCGAAAATGCGCAGGGCTTCATCGGAGGGGAAACGAACCCCCACAGTTTCCAGAAGATCCAGGGTGGCTGACTGAATGGATTCAAGTTCATCACTGTCCAGCACATCCAGCTTGAGTTTTGGACGAATAGGTTTTATATCGACCATTGGTTATTTTCTCTCTACATCCAATCCAATCCTCATTTGATGAGCAACGGTCTTGTCATGATTATATTTCTACCGAAACCCTAGGAACGTACTCTTGTTCCTTTGGGATCATACATTGGACGCAGCGAAGCTTTGGCGGGGAAACGTTCACCAGCAATATCGATCTCGTATTTTCCGCTGTTGATGAAATCGTTAGTTGCGCCCTCTTCATTTTCTACAAAGCCCATTCCCATTGCGCCGCCAAGCGTAAAGCCATATGTGCCAGTTTGAAGGTATCCTACAATCTCTCCATCCCGGTAAATAATTTCGTTTCCGTAAAGAAGTGGTTCGGGATCTTCCAATAGGAACTGCACCATCCGATATTTGAGAGGTCCTCTTTCTTTATGTCGTAAGAGAGCATCTCGGCCTATAAATCCATTAGGTTTGTCAAATTTCACAGCAAATCCAAGACCGGCCTCGAGGGGGGTATCCATATTATCCATATCATGGCCGTATTCACGGTAAGCCTTCTCGATTCTGAGAGAGTTCAATGCCTGGAAGCCAGCGTGACGCAGGCCCAAACCCTGGCCGGCCTCCACTACTGATTCGTATACATGCGCTGAAAACTCGGCTGGGACATAAAGCTCAAATCCTAATTCGCCTTCATAGGTAACCCGCATTACCTGGGCAAGCGCATAATTTAGATCGATATTTTGTGAGGTCATATACGGGAAGGCTTCTTTTGAGACATCCACTGAGGTAATCTTTTGCATCAGATCGCGTGATTTTGGTCCCTGAATATTCATCAGTGTGTAGGCTGAGGTCATATCTGTAACAAAGGCGTGCGCCCCGTCAGGGATATGTTTCTTCAACCACATCAGGTCGTGGGTATAAAAATCACCGGCGCTGACAATAAAAAATTGATCCTCTGCAATCCGAGTGACGGTTAAATCTGCCAACATGCCACCCCGTTCATTCAGCCATTGGGTATAAACAACCCGGCCAACGGGAACAGCGACATCATTGGCGCAAATATTATTAAGGACTTTTTCTGCATCACGACCCTGCACGAGGAATTTCGACATGGAGGTTACATCCATGAAGATCACATCTTCGCGGCAAGCTTTGTGTTCTTCGGCCAGATATTCAAACCAATTCTGGCGTTTCCAGGAGTATTTTTCGACCTTGGCTTCTACCCCAGCCGGGGCATACCAATCGGGAATTTCCCAGCCCATGCCTTCGATAAAGAACGCGCCCGCCTTCGCTAATTGTTCATGAATGGCGGTTTTGCGAACGTTTCGGGCAGATTTATTTGCGAAATTAGGCCAAATAAGCTGGTATTGTAAACCCAGTGTTTCGACAGTTCTGTCAACCAGGAATTTTTGATTACCCTGGAATGGGAGGCATCTGGCAATATCGATATGCAGTGAATCAACGGGACAATACCCATCGACAATCCACTGAGCCATAATTTTCCCAACTCCGCCGCCCTGTAAAATACCCAGGGAATTTAATCCCGCAGCAACAAAGAAATTCTTTAGTTCAGGTGATTCACCCATGATCGGGCCGCCATCCGGTGTAAAACTTTCTGGTCCACAGAAGAATTTATGGATACCGGCATCTTTGAGTGAGGGAACACGTTCCATGGCGATCTCAACATAGGGCATCATGCGATCCCAATCGGGATTGATCTCTCCAAAAGCAAAATTCTTCGGGATGCCATCCATCCCCCAGGGAGCGGCGATTGGTTCAAAGAATCCGACCAACAGACCGCCCACCTCTTCCCTGAAATAGGAGTAAGCGCCAAAATCTTCAATGATGGGCAGATCTGCGTGTACTCCTTCCATCGGTTGGGTAAGCAAATAATAATGTTCAGCTGCCTGAAGGGGAACATTTACACCTGCCATTTTGCCTAATTGTCGTCCCCACAAACCCGCGCAGTTGACAACGATCTCTGCTTCGATCTCTCCTTTATCTGTGAGCACGCCGGTCACACGTCCGTTCTCTTTATTTATTCCAGTAACCTCAGTATCCTCAAAAATTTTTACTCCCCCCATGCGAGCGCCTTTAGCCAGCGCCATCGTAAAATCAACCGGGTTTGCGCGTCCATCTTCCGCGGTATAAAAACCAGCCAAAATATCGCTCGTTTCCGCCAGAGGCCACATCTTCTTGACTTCAGTGGGGGAAATTTCCTGGTAGTTGACTCCAAGTCTTCGAGCGGCAACAGCCATACGGCGGCGCTCTTCCAGCCACTCCGGGTCTGTGGCTAATTGCAGATACCCAATATCTCTAAATCCAGTGGATTGTCCTGTTTCTGCTTCGAGGGTTTTCATTAGCTCACGCGTGTAAGTTGAAATTTCAACGCTTAGTTCGTCTCCACTCGGTGTAACCACCAATCCAGCTGCATGCCAGGTAGTACCTGATGTGAGTTCTTTTCGCTCCAGGAGTACTACATCATCCCAACCAAGTTTGGTTAGATGATAGGCAACACTACAACCGATTACGCCTCCGCCAACGATCACAACTTGTGCATGAGAGGGAAGTTTACTCGAAGAATTGGGTTGGCTTTGATTTTTGGACATGGATACCTCCAGGGTCAATGAAAGATATATTTTGTAAATGATGTGATTAAAGGTAATCTTTTGGTTCATAAATCTACTAGAAAGCAGTATACCACGAATAGATGCTAATATTGCAGTATAATCAACAATATTATGACATAATGTTATAATATTGTTGATTATTGTTCTGATTTGTCATAAAGACCATTGATTTTTGTGCCTGATTGTGATATATTGCCAAAAATAATTGATTAAGAGAGAGAATTTCTATGCAGAATGTTAATCTTGATGGACAGGCAAAAATTGATGATGTCGATCGAAAAATCATCAAAATGTTAAGCGATGATGGCAGAACCCCATTTGCTCAGATAGCAAAACAATTAGGGGTTTCCACTGGCATGATACGTCAACGATATCACCGCCTTGTTGATGAGGGTGTTCTCCAGATCG
Source organism: Candidatus Desulfolinea nitratireducens (assembly GCF_982879505.1). Taxonomy (NCBI): domain Bacteria; kingdom Bacillati; phylum Chloroflexota; class Anaerolineae; order Anaerolineales; genus Candidatus Desulfolinea; species Candidatus Desulfolinea nitratireducens. The sequence continues at coordinate 10,221 of NZ_CEYOSI010000001.1, read as the reverse complement.
TGGCCATTACAAATCCATTATTGATGGGGTTTGCAACAATGGCCCAAATTGGGGTCAAGGCAGATGTCAAACGTTTGGAAGAAATCGCAAATGAAATTGCATTATTTGAAGAAGTTATTTATTTGGTCTTACTTACAGGGAGCTATGATCTGCACGTTGAAGTTGTATGCAGAGATAAAACCCATCTGCTGAACTTCCTGACGAAAAAGCTCCATGCTGTCGAGGGAGTCAAAGAAGCTGAAACCTTTATGTACTTGAGTATTGCAAAAGAAAACTATGGATGGGTTGGAAATCTTGGTAGTTGATCACCAGAAAATCATACCCATCACTTATCTTGCATCTCGAGTTTATCTGATAAACATAATTTATCAGATAGATAGCACGGAAATATGTTGGAGGTGAAATATCCCTTAACCCCAAGTCAAATTTCTAAGAACAAACATCCAAGGCTGGCCTATTACAGGCTCATTTAGTAAGACTAAATTACCTCTAATCAAATGACCATATTACATCAAGGAGATCTATATCATGCCTCTACCAAATGAAATTCTCTACCTTACTGAAAAAGATGTTCAGAATACTATCTCAGTAGCCGAAGCTGTCGACCTGGCCGAGAAGGGCATCAGGGCCGATGGAGATGGCAAGGTCGTAGGTGATAAGTTTTATATGGATGTTAATGATGATGGTTTTGTCAAACCTTTCTCTGGTTATATTGCCGGGGAAGAGTATGCTTTTGTAAAATCCTTCAGCTATTTCCCCGGTAATCCCACAAAATACAATCGCCCAACCACTTGCTCACAAGTCATTCTAATTGACTACGAAACCGGATTACCCGCCTGTTTTATGGGAGCCGACTGGGTTACTGGTCTAAAGACAGCCGCCTCGACAGTTGCAACAACAGCCGTTTTGGCACGACCTGAGTCTGAGGTAGTAACCATTTTTGGCGCGGGAACATTGGGTCGGTTGCACCTGATGGCATTGGTTGAACGCTTCAAAATTACTCAGGCCTATTTTATTGATATCATTCCTGAAGCAGCTGAAAAATGTGCCAAGGACCTTCAAGCAGAACTTGGTTTTCCTGTCGAAGCAGTGTCGCTGGATGATAGAGAAAGCGTTGTAAGAAAATCCGATATTGTGTTTACCGTAACTACGGGCAGCCAGGAACTTGTATATCGTGATTGGTTGAAGCCAGGGACATTTATCGCCCGCCTGGGTTCCTATCAGGAAGTTAACCATGACGTCATTTTGGAAGCCGACAAAGTTATCTTTGATCGCTGGAAATACGTCAGCCCCAGAATTCCAGAAATAGTCGATTTGATTAAAGAAGGAAAATTTACTCGAGAGAGTGTCCATGCAGAGTGGCCTGATATCGTTGCTGGAAAAGCAACAGGCAGAGAATCCGCGGACGAAGTCATTGTCTTCATTGCCCTGGGTATTTGGGGCGAGTATGCAGCTATCCTGCCAGAAGTTTATCGGCGTGCAAAAGCAAAGGGCTTGGGGCAGGGTCTGCCTTTTTAGCCATTTATGGTTCATTGGCTCCCTGGGAATTGCCGGGGCCAAATGCGGATATGAGGGAGTTTTGCAAACCGCCATAGGGTTGCAAAACTCCCTCATATCCGCCAGCTACCACGGAGATTCCGAAAAATCTAAATTATTCAAAGGAGATTAAATGAGTATTCAAGGGAAAAAAACCCGTGAGCTTTTTCAAAAAGCAAAAGCCGTAATGCCTTACGGTGTAAATTCGAATTTTCGCTATTGGGGTGAGGATGACACACTAATCGCCACCCGAGGCGAGGGTACATACATCTGGGATGCAGATGGAAAACGTTATATCGATTATCGCCTGGGATTTGGTCCAATCATTTTAGGTCATGGTCACCCCGCTGTTGTAAAGCGAGTTCAAGATGCGATTCAAGATGGTACCGTTTTTGCCTGGACAACACCTTATGAGATTGAACTCTGTGAGCGGATTACCAAGATGTGTAATGTGGATAAGGTGCGCCTGACCAATACCGGCACCGAAGCTACCATGCATGCCTTGCGCATTGCACGGGCATACACCGGACGCGAAAAATTTATCAAATTCGAGGGACAATATCACGGCATGGCAGATTACTTCATGTATAGCACTGCCTCTGCTAATCCCGTATCTTTAGGTTCCAAACGCAGCCCGATCAACGTGCCGGCGACATCCGGAATCCCCAAAGGGATTAATCAATATGTGATCAACCTGCCCTACAATGATTTTGAGCGCCTGGAAGAAACCATCACGGCACAATGGGGCGATATCGCCGCTATTTTTGTTGAGCCAATGCTTGGCAATTCTGCTGGCGTTATGCCCCTACCGGGCTATCTTCAGAAAATGCGGGAGCTATGCGATAAATACGGTATTGTGCTGGTTTTTGATGAAGTCAAAACAGGCTTCAGAATGGCCAATGGTGGGGCACAGGCCTATTTCAATATCCAGGCTGATCTGGTGACCTACGCAAAATCCTTGGGGAATGGCTTCCCGATTGCAGCCATCGCCGGAAAAGAAGATGTCATGATGACAATTGAACCTGGCCTCATGGCTCATGGAGGCACCTATTCCGGAAATGTGGTTGGCACGGTAGCAGCAATTGCCACACTTGAAATTCTTGAATCTGAACAAATTATTGAAACCATCTTTAAGCGCGGTGAGTCTCTGATGACCGGGATTGGTGAAATTCTGACCGAAGCAGATATCCCGCATGCACTCCCGGGTGTGCCATCCATGTTTGGTATCGTTTTAGGTGTTGAAGAAGAACCGCACGATTTTAGAGAGTATTTCCAGGGCGATGGCGAACTTTACGAAAAACTTGCTTTGGAATTGATCAAGCGCGGTGTACAGCCTGACGGTGATGCCCGTGAACCCTGGTTCTTATGTGCTGCGCTCAGCGAAGAAGATGTAAGCGAAACCCTGAACGTTTTCAACGATGCGCTCAAAGCTGCAAAGGCATAAGTAGCTTACCGAATATTCGTACAGGGATACTATCCGAGACAGGATTGTATCTCTGATAAGTGAGGCTATATGGATCAAGATAATCAGGCATTATCAGCCGATGAGATTGTACAGTTAAGCAAAGAATACACATTCTTCTCCTGGTCAGTTCAATCTCAGGTCAACCCCATTCCAGTGGAAAAAGCGGATGGTGTTTATTTCTGGGATGCGACTGGAAAGAGATATATCGATTTTTCATCACAGCTAATGAACACAAATATTGGAAGCCAACATCCCAGAGTCGTAAAAGCCATTCAGGATCAGGCTGCAAAGCTCTGCTGCGTCCACCCCGGGAACACAACCGCACCCCGTGCTTTGCTCGGAAAAAAACTGGCCGAAGTTACCCCCGGAAAACTTAAGAAAACCTTCTTTACCCTGGGTGGCTCAGAAGCAAACGAAAATGCCATCAAGATCGCACGCGCTTACACAGGACGCCACAAAATTTTGGCACGTTACCGATCGTATCACGGTGCCACTTATGGATCAATTGCCCTGACGGGTGATTATCGTCGGTATGCGGTTGAACCAGCTATGCCTGGGACTGCACATTTTCTCGATCCATACTGCTATCGCTGTCCTTTTGGGCAGAAAGTGGAATCCTGCAAGCGGGAGTGTATTTCTCACGTCGAAGAAATTATTCAATATGAAGGCCCTGACAAGATCGCGGCCATCATCATGGAAGGCGTAACCGGTTCAAATGGCTTGATTGTCCCACCCGACGATTACTGGCCACGAGTTCGTGAGATTTGCGATAAATATGGCATCCTGCTTATATCAGACGAAGTGATGAGCGGCTGGGGACGAACGGGAAAATGGTTTGCGGTTGATAATTGGGATGTGGAACCAGATATTATCACAACGGCAAAAGGCATCACTTCGGGTTATGTTCCTCTTGGGGCTGTGATCGTTACAGAAGAGATTGCCAATCATTTTGATGATAATTACCTCTTCGCTGGCCTGACCTATAGCGGTCATGCATTGGCTTGTGCTGCTGCGTTGGCGACGATAGAGGTTTACGAAGAAGACAGCTTGCTTGAAAATGCCGCGACTTTGGGCAACTACCTTGGTGAAGTGCTGGAAGATATCAAAGAGCGTCACCCGTCAGTAGGTGATGTTCGTTATATCGGTTTATTTTCAACCATTGAACTGGTGGAAAATCGCGAGACCAAAGACCCCTTCCCTGCAGCTGTAATGGCTGAAGTGAAGAATACGTTGCTGGATAGCGGCTTATTTACCTTCATACTGGTCAAGGATATTGGGACAATGATTTTTGTAGTCCCGCCACTGTGCATTACAAAGGAACAATTAGATGAAGGCTTTGCTCTGGTTGAGAAAGCTTTGGAAGTTGCCGATAGGAAGGTGAAATAGCATGACGAAAATAATGAATTACATCAACAATGAGTGGGTGGAGCCGAAAGTAAGCGAATATACAGAGGTTATTAATCCTGCAACCGGTGAGGTGATCGCGAAGACACCATTATGCGGCAAAGATGAAGTGGATGCAGCGACAAAGGCGGCCTCTGAGGCATTTCCGGCCTGGCGGCAAACCCCGGTCCAGGATCGCATCCAATATCTTTTCAAGCTGCGAGATTTACTCAAAACTAACCACGATGAGATCGGTCGCATAATTACCAGAGAGTGTGGCAAGACCCTTGGCGAAGCTAAAGCTGAGATGGTCCGTGCCATTGAGAATGTGGAAGTTGCCTGTGGTATGCCGATGATGATGAAGGGCGAAATCGCAGAAGATATTGCCCCCGGAATTGACGAAATTATGCTGCGTCAGCCGCTGGGAGTCTGTGCTACGATCGCGCCCTTCAACTTCCCTGGCATGATTACATTCTGGTATCTGCCATACGCATTGGCAACCGGCAACACATATATTGTCAAACCTTCAGAAAAAGTATCGATGACCATGCAGTTCATCTTCGAACTGATTGAGCAGGTTGGCTTCCCAAAGGGTGTCGTCAATATGGTTCATGGTGCTAAAGATGCGGTCGATAGCATTCTCGATCATCCTGATATTCGTGCGATCACATTTGTTGGCTCGACGAATGTTGCCAAATATATCTATCGCCGCGCTGCTGAAAATGGCAAACGGGTGCAAGCCCAGGGTGGAGCCAAGAACCCGGTCATCATTATGCCAGATGCAGATATGGAAATGACAACCCAAATCGTTGCGGATTCAGCATTCGGTTGTGCAGGACAGCGATGCCTGGCAGTGTCATTAGCGGTAACTGTAGCAGAAGCTCGAAATAGTTTCACAGAATTGATCTGCGATGCCGCTTCATCTCGCACCGTTGGCTTTGGTCTTGATGAGGGCATCCAGATGGGTCCGGTCATCAGTCAGACCAGCAAGGAAAATATTGAGCAACTAATTGGTCTGGGAACGAAAGAAGGCGCAACCGCCCTGGTGGACGGGCGAGGAACAACTGTCAAAAATTATGAAGGCGGAACCTTTGTGCGACCTACAGTACTGGCAAACGTACAACCCGACAGTGAAATCTGGAAAACAGAAGTCTTTGGCCCGGTATTGAGCATGATGCACGTACAGACAATTGAAGATGCCATTAAATTGGCAAATAGTCACATCTATGGTAATCAGGCGAGCTTATTTACCTCCAGTGGGGCAGCAGCACGCAAGTTCCGTTATGAAGTGGAAGCCGGAAACGTAGGCATCAATATCGGTGTGGCTGCACCGATGGCCTTCTTCCCCTTTAGCGGTTGGAAAGACTCTTTCTTTGGTGATATGCATGGCCAGGGAATGGATGCTGTTGAGTTCTTTACGCAGAAAAAAGTTGTTGTTGAGCGTTGGCCGAAGGAATGGTCACGTAAGTTTTAACCCTCCCGTTTCCGGCGTCCCTCTGGCGTCTCCAGGAGAAAAAGATGACCGTTGAGATGCATGAAAAATTAGCTCAGGCAGTAATTGATGGGGATCCAGTTAGGGCAAAAGCCCTCGCATTGGAAGCAGTGGAAAAGGGATTGGATGCACGCGCTTGTATTACAGAATTAACAAAGGGGGTTCAGCATATCGGTAAACTGCATTCTGAGGGGGGGTGCAGTTTACTCGATTTGCTCAATAGTGCAAGTGCAGTCAAAGTGGCTCTCACTATATTGGAGCCAGTTTTAAACAAGAGCGAGAATCGAGAAATTTAGCCCCAGTTGTGCCCGATACAATGGATGGTGGTGGCAAATCAATATTCGGTAAAATGAAGGTGATAAAGGATTAAACCAGGAGATCATATGAATACCTATTCTGAAACACCAGATATTTTTTCAATTTCATCACACCAAAAAATAAATGTGCTCAGTCCTTCTGAGCTAGAGACACTAAAAAATGGCACATTGCAGCTCTTATCCGAAGTTGGTGTATCCTTCCCTACAAAAAAGGCGCTGACAATTTTTGCTGAGCATGGTGCTGATGTTGATTGGGAAAATGAGATTGTTCGTATCCCGCCAGATTTGGTAAAAAAAGCGATGGCTACCGCTCCTCGCAGTTTTGTACTTGGAGGTCGTGAAAAGCGCTTTGATCTCACTCTGGATGGAAAAGTTTCATATCTGACAACGGATGGGTGCGGGGTACATGTCATCGATCCGGAAACCCGTGAAAAACGCGCCTCCCAAAAGGCCGATGTCGCCATGATGGCGCGTGTTGGTGATGCATTACCCGCGGTCAGTTTTTTCTGGCCCATGGTCAGCGCCCAGGATTTTGGGAAAACTGCACCCTTGCATGAATGCCATGCAGGATTGACAAGCACCTTGAAGCATGTCCGTGGCGGAACGACCGTTCACCCTGAACTTGCTCCCGCTATTGTGGAGATGGCTACTGTGGTATCTGGCAGCGAAGCCGAAAGACGCCTCAGACCGCCCGTCTGCGCCAATATTTGTACAATTGCGCCTATGACTCAAGATGCTCATGGTATCGAAACCGCCTTGATCTATGCAGAAGCGGGAATTCCACAAAGCTTTATGGCCATGCCTACCATGGGCTCAACGGCTCCGGCTTCCGTACTTGGGGCAATAGTACAAGGTGATGCTGAAGTTATCAGTGCGATGGTCTTGATGCAATTAGCCCATCCTGGTGCCCCGGTAATTCACTCGATCATTACTTCAATCATGAATCCGCGTACAGGTGGCTATATTGGGGATCTGAACCTTCCCGTCAATTTTATCGCAGCGGAATTGGCACATGCCTGGAATGTACCCACATTGGGTGGTGGCTCATTTAGTAGTGATGCTCCTGATCTTGGTTGGCAATCTGCCTTTGAAACGGGCTTTGGCAGTTCACAAATCCCTCTGGCCGGTGGTGAACTTTGCGGTTATATGGGATTGATGAGTTCTTCCATGATCCTTTATCCAGAGCAACTTATTCTTGATAATGCGGTCGCCATGGATGTATATACTATGTACAAAAAGTTTGAATTCCAAGACCTTGATGTTTCTCTGGATGTAATCAAGGCGGTAGGCCCGAAGGGTCATTTTCTGCGAGAGAAACATACCCGAAAGCATATCCGTGATTTTCATTATTCACCAATTTTTCGCCAACTGGATGCTGCCGGTAGCTTGCGGGAACCGCGCGAAGTGGCAATTGAAGAATTCAAAAAGATATATAATACACATAACCCCGAGCCATTGCCTGATAGCGCTCTAAAGGAGATGGATCAGATAGTAGCTGCAGCTGATCGTAAAGCAAAAGAATTGGGAGAATAGCGTGGCAAAAAACCAAACTTCGGAAAAATCAGTCGATAAGCTTCCTGAACAAACAAAGGTTGTGATTATAGGCGGTGGTGTAATTGGTTGCAGCACTGCCTATCATTTAGCGAAGCTTGGTTGGAAAAATATTGTACTTTTGGAACGCGCCCAACTCACTGCTGGCACCACCTGGCATGCAGCCGGGTTGATTGAGGCCGGCGGCTTTTTTGATGCAACTACAGTTGAAATGACCAGATACACGCTGGAATTGTATAGCAGGCTGGAGAAAGAAACCGGCCAGGCGACAGGTTATAAAAATGTAGGTATGGTTACCCTGGCTTCTACTCCAGATAGGCTGGAAGAATTACGTCGCATAGCAGCCTTCGATCGCGAATTTGGTGTTCCAGTGGAAGAAATTTCTCCAAAGAAAGTCAAAGAACTCTGGCCCTTGGCGTTTACCGACGATATCCTGGCGGGATTCTATTCTCTCAATGATGGCCGCGTTAATCCCATTGATGTGACTATGGCATTGGCCAAAGGCGCTCGTATGGGTGGGGTTCAAATCTTTGAAGAAACTGCTGTTACTGGCATCACCAAGGAAGATCAACGGGTGACTGGGGTCATCACCAATAGAGGGGAAATCCAGGCAGAATATGTAGTCAATTGTGCGGGAATGTGGGCGCGAGAGATTGGAAAACTTGCAGGTGTAAACATACCTTTGCAGCCGACCGAACATTACTACTTGATCACCGATGCGATTGAAGGAATCCACGCAGATCTGCCTGTATTGGTGGACCCTGATAAATATTCCTATTTACGTGAAGAGGTGGGGGGCATCTTGCTGGGAATATTCGAGCCGGTCTCAGCTCCCTGGGCGTTGGATGGCATTCCAAAGGACTTCACCTTTGGCGAGATCAATCCTGATTGGGATCGAATGATGCCCTATGTTGAAGAAGCGATGAAACGTGTCCCGGCCCTTGAAAATGCCGGTATCCACAAATTCTTCTGCGGTCCTGAAAGCTTCACACCGGATCTGGGACCCATGATGGGGCTTGCTCCGGAGCTTGACAATTTTTTCGTTGCTGCTGGTTTTAACTCACTTGGCATTCTAACAGGAGGCGGAGCCGGGAAAGTAATGGCCCAGTGGATCAAAGACGGAGTACCAGACGTTGACATCACCGGGATTGACATCGCTCGTATGTCGCCTTTTGAGAATACACCGAAATATTTGAAGGATCGAGCGGTTGAAGTTCTCGGTTTCATGTTTGAAGATACCTATCCAAATAAGCAATTCAAGACGGCGCGAAATGTGCGCAAATCTGCATTCTATGATCGCCTGGCCGATGCAGGAGCCTATTTTGGAGTATATGCCGGAATGGAGTATCCGGATTGGTTTGCACCGGAGGGAGTTGAGCCAAAAGTCGAATACTCCTGGGGACGGCAGAATTGGTTTGAGTACAGCGCCGCAGAACATCTGGCCACCCGTGAAAATGTGACCATGCTGGATTATTCTGTGATGGGCAAAATTCTTGTTCAAGGACGAGATGCAGAAAAATATCTTAACCTGATCTGCGCTAATAACATTGCAGTTCCGGTCGGCCGCTGTGTTTATACCCAATGGTGTAACGAAACCGGCACAATTGAGGCTGACCTAACGGTCACACGCCTTGCCGAAGATCAATATTTGATTTTATCTGGTGACGCTACTTTAACAGCTGTGCAAGCCTGGTTGAGACGGCACATTCCTGTGGATGCACATGTAGCGATTACCAATATTTCTTCTGCCTGCAGCGTGTTGAACATTCAGGGACCAAAATCTCGTGAATTTTTGAGCACACTCACAAATGCGGATATGTCTAATGAGGCTTTTCCTTTCCTGACATCACAGGAAATTGATATCGGCTATGCACTGGTCAGGGCCATCCGCGTAACGTATGTGGGCGAGTTGGGCTGGGAGTTATACATTCCCTCCGAGTTTTCTTCGCATGTTTTTGATACCCTGGTGGAAGCAGGTGCAGATTTTGGTTTGAAACATATAGGATTACAAGCCTTGAATAATCTCCGGCTGGAAAAGGCATATCGTGATTATGGGGGCGATATTGACAATACAGATACTCCCCTGGAAGTTGGGTTGGGTTTCTTTGTCGATTTTGATAAACCCGGAGGATTTATTGGTCGGGATGCACTCTTGCGCCTAAAAGAAACAGGATTTAGATACCGCATGCCTCAGTTCCTGCTCGAAGATCCTGAGCCAATGCTATATTATGGCGAGATTATTTACCGGGATGACAAGCCTGTTGGATATATTATGTCGGGAGGCTATGGACACACATTAGGTGCATCTGTTGGGGTTGGCCCCGTTGAAAATGATGGAGAAACAGTATCCCTTGATTTCATCAAAAGCGGCACTTATGAAATAGATATTGCAGGTGTACGCTATCCTGCAAAGGCCTCTCTCAGGCCAATGTATGACCCCAAACTTTTGAGGGTGCGCACCTAAAAAATATTTTATT